>JACQVO010000169.1 GCA_016209725.1 Candidatus Methylomirabilota bacterium
AGGTCACAGCACAACACCGAGCTGCGTAATCTCATGTTAGGAGCCGCTCTGCAATTTCAACTAAGAATGGGCTTGACTCTCCAAGGCCTCTGCAAAGAGAAAAATTTTAGAACACAATAACATAAATAATTCAATATGTTACGCATTGCATGAGGTCTCTTATCAAATTTTCCCTCTTGACAGGAGTCTTTCTGTCTTATAAATTCTCGTCTACCGACCGGTTAGTACACAGGTGGGAGATGACGAATAATACAAGAGAGCAGATCCTCGACGCCGCCAGCAAATTGATTCATGTTCGAGGATTCAATAACACCTCCGTTGACGAGATTCTCAGAGAGAGCCACGTCGGTAAAGGAAACTTCTACTACTACTTCAGGAGCAAGGACGAGCTGGGCTTTGCCATCCTGGATCGAAGCATTGAGCGGATCACCCGGGAGATCATCGAAAAGTGCTTCACCCCCGACAAGGACCCGTGGCAGCAGCTCCTGGAATTTCTCGACATCCAGGCGGAACGGATCCGCCGCCAAGGCTGCACGGGGGGGTGTCCCCTCGGTAACCTGGCGGTAGAGATGAGCGACATCCACGAGGAGTTCCGCCAGCGCCTGAACAAGGCGTTCGATAGCCTGAGAGCGCGGATCGAGGACACGCTCCACCTGGCCAAAGAAAAAGGAACACTGCGGCCGGATACCGATATTCCTCGCCTGACGCATTTCATCGTGGCGGGGCTCGAGGGTGCTCTCATGATGGGCAAGCTCTACAAGAAGACCGAGGTCACCTCGGGCGTGATCGAGGAATTGAAGGAACACCTCGCACAGTACCGCGTTGCCTGAATGGGGGTGACGCGTTCCGGAAGCTCTCTTTCGCGTGGCACCCGTGACGGGTCGTCAAAAATGGGAGCGGGGATATGAACGGATTCAGGACAGTCGAGAAGGGAACTGCGGGGGGCCGCCGACGTGGCGTATCCCACCGCCGTGTCTGTCCGAGGCTGGCAGCGATGGAGCAGACGATGGCGACGATTGTGGAGTACACCGACCAGAAGCGTCCGAAGAACCTCTACCCCGAGCGGATCATCTCCCCCGTCCGCTCCGGACCGTGTTGCTTCTCCGACATGGAGGAGATCGGGAAACCCGAGGAAGACAGCCGGTGGGTCTTCCAGTACAAGCGGTGCCGGAAGTGCGGGTTCACCGTGCGGGTGATCCTCCGGGAGATCCCGGATGCCGCCCTCGCGGCAGAGCTTCGCAAGACCCTTGCCAACTCTTTCGTCCGGAACGTGCCCGACTGATATTCGGGAGGATCCCGACCTGATCGCAGAGCACCCGGGACGCAGGCCGCCTGCGTCCCGGGTGAAACCCGCCCTCGTGCCTTTCCCAACGCGCTTCCCGGGACGCACCAAGACTTCCGACGCGCCGACTTGCGTGAATCGAGGCCTCACTCGTATCGCAGGGCCTGGATGGGATCCAGGTGGGCGGCGCGGCGTGCCGGATAGACCCCGAAGAAAACCCCCACAGCGACGGAAAAACCAAAGGCCATGATGACCGACCAGAGGGAAATCCGAGTGGGGAGATAGGCGAAGAAGAGCGACAAGCCTTCTGCCCCGCCGACACCCAGGGCGATTCCCAGGATCCCCCCCAGCATACTCAGCACGACCGACTCCAGCATGAACTGCCCCAGGATGTCCCGCCGCCGGGCCCCGACTGCCTTGCGAATCCCGATCTCCCGCGTCCGCTCGCGCACCGAGACCAACATGATGTTCATGATGCCGATACCGCCTACCAGCAGGGAGATCCCGGCAATCCCGGCCAGGGCGGCGGTGAGGGTCTTCAGGATGGTGGTGAAGGCCGAGAGCATCGCCCCCTGACTGACCACCGTGAAGTCCTCCCGGTTGCCGTGGCGACGGATGAGGAGATCCTTCACCTGCTGGATGGCGCGATCGATGTCGTCCGGCGAGCGGACCGACGCCAGGATCTCGAACAGCCGGTCGGTGTCGAAGAGGTCCTGGGCGCTCTTGACCGGGATGAACACCAGGTCGTCAATGTCGAACCCCAGGCTGACGCCCTTCCGCTCCATGATCCCGATCACCCGGTAGCGGGAGTCCGCCACCGTCACGAACTGGCCGAGCGGGTTTTCCTCGCCGAACAGCTCCCGTTTCACCGTCCGCCCAAGCACCACCACCCGCCGGCGCCCCTCCACGTCCTCGTCGCTCACGAACTGCCCGATCTCCACGAAGAGGTTGCGCACCCGCTGAAACTCCGGCGTGACCCCGATGACACTGGTATGCCGGCTGATGCCCTGGGACCGGATCTTCCCCGTGCCCAGCACGATGGGCACAGCATCGCTGAGGAGGGTGGCCCGCCGGCGCAGAGCAACCGCATCGTCATAGGTGAGCTTGCGGACCGTGCTGGCAACGGGGGGATGAAAGCCGCCCGAGGTCTGGGTCTTCCCCGGCGTGATGATGAGGAGGTTGGTGCCCAGGCCGGTCAACTCCCGGGTGATGTAGGCTGTGGCGCCCTCGCCCAGGGCCACCAGCAGGATGATGGCCGCCACCCCGATCACCACGCCCAGGACGGTGAGGCTGGTCCGGATCCGGTTCGCAGCCAGCATCTCCAGGGCCAGGGCGACCGCTTCACGAAAGTCCATGGGGAAGATTCCAGTTATCCGCAGATTTCGCAGATTACGCAGATTCCCTTAGAAGATCTTATCGCCGGATATCGGAGACGATCCGGCCATCCTCCAACTGGATCACCCGCCGTGCCCTTTCGGCGATGCGGGGGTTATGGGTGACCATCACGACCGTGGCCCCCCCATCCACGAGGTGGTGGAAGATCTCCAGGATCTCCTCGCCCGCCTTGCTGTCCAGGTTTCCCGTCGGCTCGTCCGCCAGGATGATGGCCGGCCGGTTCACCAGCGCCCGCGCGATGGCCACGCGTTGTTGCTCCCCGCCGGACAGCTCGCTGGGCCGGTGTCCGATCCGTCCCGCCAGCCCGACGGCTGCCAGGGCCTCCAGCGCTTGGCGCCGCCGCGCCTCGCGGTGGAGTCCGCCGTAGATCATGGGCAACTCCACGTTGCGGAGGGCGGTCATGCGGGGCAACAGGTTGAAGGTCTGAAAGACGAACCCGATGCGGCGGTTGCGAAGGGCCGCCAGGGCGTTATCGTCCAGGAACGCCACCTCCACCCCCTCCAGGAGATACCGGCCCGCGCTGGGCCGGTCCAGACAGCCCAGGATGTTCATGAGGGTGGATTTTCCGGAGCCGGACGGACCGGAGATGGCCACAAAATCACCGGACGCCACCGTGAACGTGATTCCCCTGACCGCATCCACGCGGCTGGGTCCCATGGGATAGCTCCGCCACACCTCCTCGAAGGCGATCATTCCAACCCCAATTCCTACGACTCCCCCCCCTGACCCGGCCTAGCCGGAACCAAACAGGACGAAGCCTCGAGCGAATATCGAATAACGAATCATGAATGATGAATTTCGAATGGGACCCAGTCTGGGCGCTGGCTGCGCCGGGCGTTCGTCATTCGACCCGCCTGCCGTGGCGCGGGCAGGCATTCGGAGTTCGATATTCGACATTTCGTGATCGGGGTCCAGAAGTTGAACCACTCCACGAATTCCCGAACCCGCTTGTTGGGAGCGGCTTCCCGGAGACGGGGAGAAATGTCTTTGGCAAAAATCGCTGAATCTTCCCCAGAAGGGACTACTGCACCCGCACCCTGGCCCCATCCGAAAGTCCCGGCGCGTCCGGATTCATGATCACCCGATCCCCCTCCTGCAGGCCCTCCAGGATCTCCGTGGAATTCCAGTTGCTCTCCCCCACCTTCACCGTCGTGGCGCGGGCCCGCCCGTCGGCAACCGCGTACACCCGCTTCTTCCCCTCCCGCTCCAGGATGGCCTGGGTGGGGACGGAGATGGCAGCCCGCCGCCGGGCAACGATCACCTCCACATCGGCGGACATGCCGGGCTTCACGAACTCCTTCCCCTCCTCCAGGGCGACGCGGATGCTGAAGGTTCGGGCCTCCTGCCGCTCGCCCGAGACCACGGGCGAGATCTTGTACAGCCGTCCCCGCAGGGTTCGCCCGGGCAAGGCCTCGAGCGTCACGCGCACCTCTTGCCCCAGCCGGATCTGCCTTGCATCGAACTCGTCCACTGTGGCTCGGACGTACAGCCGGTCCAGATCCACCAGGGTGAGGAGCGGCCCTCCCAGGGTGACGGTCGAGCCTCCGCCCAGGCCGACGACCTCCCCCTCGCTGCCCAGTCGCCGGGTCACGAGTCCTGCCATGGGGGAGCGGATGGTCATGCGCGAGCGCTGGACCTCCGCCAGGCGGAGCTGCGCCTCCCGCTGGGCCACGGCCGCCCGCGCGACGGCCACCTGGTGCTCCTTCACGGCGGTCTGATCGCGGTCCGCCAGGGCGGCCTGGTGCGCCGCGGCCGCCACCTCGAACTCTGCCTGGGCCAGGTCGAGCTGCTGCCGGGCGATGGCCCCTTCGGCATGCAGGGCCTTCAGGCGCTCCAGGTCGCGGGCCGTTCGGTCGCGCGTGGCCCGCGTTTCCTCGATCCGCGTCCGGATGCGCTCGCGGAGCATGGCCACACCCGCCTGCTCCTCCTCCAGCCGGGCGCGGGCCGTTTGCAGATCGGCCCGCGCCAGGGCGACCTGGGATTCCGCCTCCTGCGGGTCCAGCTCCGCCACCACCTGGCCGCGCGCCACCCGGTCCCCCTCGTCCACCAGAAGGCGCGCGATCCGCCCCGGAACCTCGGCGCGCAGGCTCACCTCGGTCTCCGATTCCACCGTGCCCGTCGCCGTGGCCGTGACGCTGATGACCATGTCCTCCCGCTTCAGCGTGACGGCGCGCACGGAGATCTCGGCCCGGCGGCCGACCAGAGCGGCGGTCCCGGCGCCCCCCGCCAGGACCAGGATCCCCAGCAAGAGGAGCCCTCGCCGGCCACGCGTCATGGGATCTCCCGGAGCGCTGCTCCCATCACCCACGTCCCTACATCTCGATCCGGTTTCGCTCCAGCACCGTGCCCTGGACTTTCTCCAGGTTGGCCAACGACTTGTTGTAATCCGTGACGGCCCGGATCTCGTTCGCCTGCACCGCCGCCAAGTCACGCTGGAACGAGAGCACGTTGAACGTGGTGGTGACGCCCGCCTCCAGCCGCCGCCGCTCCACCCGGAGCTGTTCCTCCGCCAGCGCCCGCGCGGCGCGGTTCGCCTCGATCCGCTTGGCATCCGCCTCCACGCGCCGCACCGCCTCCCGGACCTGCTGCATGATCTGCAGCTCGAGCTGCTTCAGCGACGTCCGCGCCTGGTCCGCCGTCAGCTTCGACTTGATGTAACTGGCCTGGGCGGCCCGGTTCCCCAGGGGCACGGTGAGGACCACCCCGACCGAGTACGAGATGAAGTGGCCGGAGCCCAGCTCGCTCAGGTCGCTGCCGTACGCGCCTCCGAAGCCGTTCATGGTCACGCTGCTGGTCAGGGAGAGGTCCGGCAACAACTGATTTCGGGTCAGGCGCACCGAGAGCTCCTTGTTGTCAATATCCAGCTTGGCGCTCTTGTACTCGTACCGGTTCTCCATGGCCTTCTGGATCGCCGCGTCCAGGTTGATCGGCGTCACCTCGAATCCGGGTGTGTCGGTCGGCCGGATCTCTTGCCCCCATCCCCCGCCCGCCGGCAGGTTCAGGACCACCTTGAGGGTGTCCTCGGCATCGCGGACCGCTTTCTCGGCCAGGATCACATCCTGCACCCGGGCCGCCTCTTGCGCCTCGGCCTGGGTCACCTCGACGGGAGCCGCCACCCCGGCGCGCACCCGCGCCTTGTTCAGCGCCACCAACTCCTGCGCCAGCCGGAGCGACCGGCGCTGAACCTCCAGGTTCTCGATGGCGAAGATGAGGTCGAAGTAGGCGTTCTGCACTTGGGTGACGATGTCGCTGACCCTCAGGCGCAACTGCTCCCGCGAGATGGACTGATTGTTGGTGGCGATCCGGATGTTGGTCTCCGTGGCCGCGAAGCCGAAGTTCTTCAGGAGCGGCTGCGTGAGGCTCAGCGACAGTTTACTGGTGTACCCGTCGCTGGTGCTGGTGGAACTGGTGTTGAAGCGCTCGTTATTGAAGCGGAACTCGTACGTCCCTCCCGTGGGAAGCTTCTGTCTGATGCCGGCGTTGAAATCCCACAGGTCGGAGAGGGTTTGACCTGGGCTGAAAATTGAGCTGCTGGGAGCCCGGTTGTCGCTCCGGGTGAATTCCAGGAAGGCGCCGGGATCGAACACCGCCTTCTCGTTGGTGAGGTCCTGCGCGCGGAGCCTGGGATTGAAGCCCTCCACGGCGATATCCAGGTTGTTCTTCAAGGCCAGGACCATCCCATCCCGAAGCGACAGGGGCATCTCCCCCGCCGACGGGATGGTCGGCGCTTGCGCGGTCCCGGCCTGGGCCAGTGTGAGGTCCAGATTCAGCGAAAAGCGCGGGGGTTCCGCGCCCTCGGCCGGGAGAAGGACGGTGCCGCCGATGAGAAGAGCCAGCAGGAGGCACAGCCTCACCTCGATACGTCGTCGCATGGTCACTCCTTTCAGATTGGGCGCCCGCGGAGACTACTGCTGCCTGAGGGCCCCGTGCAGGAAAAGCTGAACCACTTCTTCGGCGATCTCCTCGGGCGTGAGCCGCCCCACCTCACCATCGCCGAATACCGTTTCCGCCAGGGCGAAGATCACGTACATCCCCTGGAAGGCCCGGGCCGCGATCTCTGTCCGGAGGGGTCGAAATTTCCCCTGGGCGGCGCGCTCCTTCAGGAATGCCTTGATCCGCTCGAGCTGCTCCAGGGCGATCTCGCGGTAGAACCTTTCCCGCAGCTCCTCGTGAAACGGCAGCTCCGTGAAGGCGAAGCGGACCGCCCGCGCGTTCTGGCGGAAGCGCCGGATGCGATCCACGAGAAGCGATGTCAGGAACGTCCGGTCATCCCCCTTCTCCGGTCGCGCCATGAACTCCTCCAGCGACTCCAGGATCATGGAGCGATACACAGCCAGGAGGATCTCCCGCTTGCTGGGGAAGTATAGATAGATCGTCCCTTGGGCGATATCGGCCTCCCGGGCGATCTCCCGGATGGTCGCGGCAGCATATCCCCGCTGGGCGAAGACCTTCATGGCGGCGTTCAGGATGGCCTGCCGCCGCTGCACGCGACGGTCCTCCCGCTTCGAACGTGCCACAGGATGCCTCTTGGGACTCTCTGGAGGTCCGGCAGATTGAATGAGCGTTCAGTCAATTTGTTACACTACTTCGGAGATGAAGTGGTGTCAAGGTGGTGGAAGGGGTTGTCGCCTCTGGTGTTCCACCGCCAGCATCCCGGTAAGCCACGGCGCTGACTGCGGCCATGGGGCCGGCAGGAAAGCCCTGGCGCCGCTCTCCCTTGTTCACTATACGGGGATGTGATAGCCTTGTTTCACAGATGCTGAATCGAAATCGTGAGGATGGGAGTCGGGGTTACGCAACCCCGTGGATCCAGGGGAATCAACTGGGGCATAATGAAGGTCAATGATGAGAGTAACTCTTCTCTTGGCCGACTCGGCTCAGGCGGTCAATGGGAAGCTCTACATTCTTGGAGGGGGATGGTCGATAATCGGACCAGATCCGGCCCCCATGGCCATTGCGATGCAAGTAGATGTGCCATGGGACCAAGCGAACATGCGTCACACCTGGCGCTTCGACCTCGTGAACGAGGATGGGCAGGCAGTGATGGTTCCCACGCAAGCTGGGGATCAGCCTGTTGAAATGCATGGCCAGTTCGAGGTCGGAAGACCGCCGGGGCTCAGACCCGGAACGCCAATTTGGCAATCTGGCAGCTCGGCCATCTGGCGATCCGGTAATTCGGCAATCAGGGTCAGCAACCAAGCGCTGTGCAATCACCTGAGTGCCGGAGTGCCCAGTCGCCAAGCTGCCCAGGTCCCCGATTGCCGGAGCGCCTGATTGCCTGATTGACCGGTCTCAAGCGGAGGAACACAGATGACCGACACGGGGAGGAGCGTGAGGACGCCGCAGGAAGCCGTCGCCCGGGCCAACCAGCGGATCCAGGGGACCTTCGCCGGGGTCCTGGGGATGGAGTTCACTCGCCTGGAGCCCGACCGGGTGGCAGCGCGGGTCACGGTCCGGCCGGAGCACAGGCAGCCCTGGGGGATCGTGCACGGGGGGGCGGTGATGACGCTGGCCGATACCGTCGCCGGGGCGGGGGCCTACATGAACCTCGAGCGCGGCCAGGAGACCGTCACCATCGAGTTGAAGATCAACCTCATCGGGGCCGTGCGCGACGGCACGATCCACGCAGAGGCGCTCCCCCTCCATCGTGGGCGGACGACCTCGATCTGGGAGACGCGGCTCACCGACGATACGGGGAAGTTGATCGCCGTGTCCCTCTCCACCCACCTCGTCCTGGAGCAGCGCTCTCCATAGGCAGTCCTCGGGTGCCTTCTGCCGCCTCCGGGCGCCTTCCCCCGCGATCCTCTTAACAGGCTGCCGAAAAACTCGTTTTCCGCCAGGCTATTCAAAAAGGTCCAGATGCAAGGCGGCGCGCCGGGTACCCATCCGCAGGATGGGTGCAGCCGCGAGGCGTACTTAGTCCGTACGTCGCGGCGGCGCGCGAGCGCGCCGGGTACCCATCCGGAGGATGGGTGCCGCAGATGGGCTTTTTTCAGCAGCCTGTTAGAGTTCCTGCACAAACCGGTTGGTGAAGAGCGATTCGACGTCCACCCGCTTCTTCAGCAGGCCCAACTCCAGATACGTCTTCTCCACCCGCTTCAGGACCTCCAGGTCGAACCAGCCCAGGCCGTGCCGCTTCGTCCCCTCGCTCACCGTGGAGGCGTTCCGGAGCTTGATGATCTCCAGATTCCGCCGCACGTCCTGCCCGTCCGTGGCATACTTGACCGCCACCTCCGCGGCCTTCTCCGGGTTGTCCAGCATCCACTGGCTGCCCTTCCGGTAGGCCCGCAGGAACCGCTTCACGAAATCGGGTCGCTTCTGGCCAGTCTCTGCGCGCACCGCGAACACATCCGTGGGAATATCGAGATAGTCCCGGGCCCAGATCACGTTCACTTCCCCCAGGCCCTTCTGCTGCGCCGCCCACAGGCCCGTATCGGTGGCCGCCGAGGCATCCACGCGGCCTTCCATGAGTGGCCCGAAGTTCAGGACCCCCGTGGCCACCACCTCGACGTCGGATTCCTTGAGCCCCACCGAGTGCAGGATGACCAGCAGATTGTGCCGCGTTCCGCTGGCCATACTGTACACGCCGATTCGCTTCCCCCTGAGGTCCTGCGGCCGGGTGATGCTCTTGGACTTCAGGGACACCACGTTGAAGACGTTCTTGGGATAGATGTTGTAGACGACCTGCACCTGGGCCCCCTGCTCCACGCCGAACAGGATCGGCTCCACGTTGGTGAAGGCGAAATCGGCGTTGCCGGCCAGTACGTGCTTGAGGGCTTCGCCGCCCCCGGCTCCCGGCACGAACTCGAAATCAAGACCCTGCTCCTTGAACCAGCCGAATTCCTGCGCGGCATAGACATTCGCCTGCTCCGAGACGGGTTGGCTCCAGCACGCCATCCGGACCTTTTCCAATGCGGCCAAGCCTCGTCCGGGCCAACCGGCCGTCACCCCGGCCAGCGCCGCCGCCGTCCCCAGGAACCGCCGGCGAGTCACACCCCTGCTCGTCATAGTATATCTCCTCCCCGACCGCTAGCCTCGGGTGGCCTGCATCAGAATATCGAATGTCGAATACTGAATGATGAATTTCGAAGGAGATTCGCTCCGGGCATTGTTTCCCCCCGGCGTTCGTCATTCGACCCGCCTGCCGTGGCGCGGGCAGGTATTCTGAGTTCGACATTCGACATTCCGTCCGCCTTCCTATGCGCGGTATCTCCTCGCCAGGCAGGCCCGTTCCAGCAACACCACCACCTGGTACAGCACGACGCCCAACACCAGGAGCACCACGAACACGGCAAACATGAGCGGCGTATCCAGCATCCCCTGCGAGCTGATGATGAGGGCGCCCAGGCCCCGGTTGGCCCCCACGTATTCGGCCACCACGGCGCCGACGATGCTCAGCACCATGGCCACGCGGAGTCCGGCAACGATGTAAGGCGCCGCATTCGGCAATCGCAACCAGCGGAGGGTCTGCCACGGGCTCGCTCCCAAGGCGCGGAAGAGCTCCCGGGCGTCGCGGTCCACCTCGTTCAGTCCCGTCACCGTATTCTCGAACAACGGGAAGAAGGCGATGAGCGCCGTGATGATCACCTTGGGCAGGAGGCCGAATCCGAACCACATGACGAAGATGGGGGCCAGGGCCAGCTTCGGCATGGCCTGGGATGCGATCACGTACGGGTGGAGGACCCCTCGCAGGAGGGGAGAGAGAGCCACCCCCATCCCCAGACCGATGCCGAACAGGCCGCCGGCGGCAAATCCCAGGAGGATCTCCGCCAAGGTCACGCCCAGATGCCGGATCAGGAACCCGCTGCGGGTGTGGGTGAGGAGACTCTCCCACACGACCGTGGGCGCAGGCACGATGAGTGGAGGGATGCCGCGCAGGCGGACGATGATTTCCCAGCCCATGATCAGGAGCAGCAGGAGGAGGCACGACAGGACGATTTCCTTCCCGGGCCGGGGGATACGCCGCGCCGCCGCCACGGTGGGCCGGGGAATGGCCAGCGGGGTCACCAGCTCGGGCGCCTGTCCCGTCTTCATCCTTGGCCTCTGCCGTTTCCTTGCATGGCGTGCTTCACATCGCGGCAAGCGGCGGCAAACTCGCCGCTGAAGCGATGATCCGGCAGCCTGGGCCTGCGCAGGGGAACCTGGAAGACCTGCCGCACGGTGCCGGGGCGCGGACTCAACAGGACAACCCGGTCCGCCAGGAAGACAGCCTCGGCGATGTCGTGGGTGACGAACAGCAGGGTGGGCCGGCGGGCGCTCCAGACGTTCAGAAGGTCCAGGTGCATCTGCTCCCGCGTAATGGCGTCCAGCGCCCCGAAGGGCTCGTCCATCAGCAGGATGCTCGGCTGCAGCAGCAGGGCCCGCGCGATGGCCACCCGCTGCTGCATGCCCCCCGAGAGGTGGCGGGGAAAGCGATCCAGGAAGTCGCCCAGCCCCATGGATTCCAGCAGACTCCGGGCGTCGAGGGATGCCTCGGCGAGGGGCAGCCCTCGGACCTGGGCCGGGAGGAGAACGTTTTCCGCCGCTGTCCGCCACGGCAGGAGCACGGGCCGCTGGAACACCATCCCGATGTGCTGGCTCGGGCCGCGGAGGGGCGTCCCGTCAATCCACACCTCGCCCTGCGTCGGCAGGACCAGGCCCGCCAGGATCCGCAGGAGGGTGGTCTTGCCGCAGCCGCTCTCGCCGACCAGGGCCACGAACTCGCCCGGCTGTGCCGAGAGGTCAACCGCCCGCAGGGCCTGGACGGGCTCCGAGGGAGTCTCAAAGACTTTGAAGATGCCGCGCGCCTCGATTTTCGCCGTCATGTTACCTCTCACCCGCGCCGACATAGCTGTTTGCGCAAAGAATGCAACGCTTCTTCATCCCATTCCGCTCATGGTGAGCTCGTCGAACCATGGTCGGTCCCCCTTCGACAGGCTCAGGGTGACCGGATGTGAAGGTGGTCTCGTTGCATTGGTTACGCAGACATCAATAATCATCCCGGTCACTCCTCAATAGCCGTCCACTTCAAGAGGGGAAGCAGGCTGAAGCCGCCGTCATGATGCCAGTGGAGTGGCGGATGTGGCATCTCGCCGACGGGACACACCCGACAGACGCCGAGGGGCGCCAGGAGGTCTGCCAGGCGATTCCGCCGCTCCGGGCTCAGGGCGACCCCCACGGTCTGCAGGTGCCGGCTGACGGGTCTGAGGAGGTCGGGAAGGTCCCCCAGATCCGCCAGCCCCTTTACCCGGACCACCCGGTTCAAACAGGAGGAGACGAAGGCCGGGTCCACCTCGTAGATTACGGTCCACGCCGTCCCTGCGGGACTCGCAAAGAGCCGGTCCCGATCTCCCCGTAGCTCAGAGAACTCTGCCTCCGCCCGCGCCTGCCGGATCGCCGCGCCCTCCTCGGTCGTCAGCCGTCCGCGGGGCATGCGACGCTCGAATACGGCCATGGCTTCCCCCAACCGCTCGGCGAACGCCTCGGGGGGGATGGCCCCGCCCCGCTCCACATACACGACATGCGGCGAGACGCAACCCTGCTGGTCGAACAGGGAGACATCGTGGGCCACGCGCTCTGCCAGGGAGGCGACGCGACCGGGATCCATCGCCTCGCGCCCGATCACGGCGAGGCTCAACCGATGGCCATGGCCAACGAACCGGACGCCGGGCGGAACTCGGGACCGGATGCTCTCGATCGAATCGTCGCTGCCGTAGGCGATGACGGCCTCCGAGACCGCGAAGGCCGCCGCCTCGACCGCGGCGTCCCCGCCGGTCCAGGGCAGGATGGCCACCGCCGCGGCCAGCCTGGAATCCACGGAGGCGATGGACCGGGCGAAGAGCGCGGCGAAGACCGGCTCGTCTGCGGCCGGCTTGCCGAGGTTGGCGGACTTGACCAGGAGCCCGTGGACAAGGCTGACGGCGGGGAGCCCCGGGACGTTCCCGGAGAAGATGTGGGTCGTGAGCGCCGGACCCAGTGCCCGGTGCGATCCGCGGGCGCCAGGCCGCGGGCGGAACCCATCCAGCACCTCCGGGTCGCCCAGCTCCGCCTCCAGGAGGGTGAGCAGCCCGTCCTTGCGGCAGCCTTCGAGCAGCCGGGTGATACCCACGCGCACCATGGCCTCGCTGTACGGAGTCGTGGCCCCGATGCGGCGACAGGCAGCATCCAACCACGGGGAACCGGCCTCCAGCCAGAGGCCGACGGACCGATCGAGGATTTCCACGATCTCCGCCACGGGGAGGCGGGCCAGGTAAGCCTCGCGGGCGGCCGAGAGGCCCGCCGCGACCTCGGCAACCAGCGCGGCCGTGGGCCGTCCGGCACCAGCCTCCGCCTGGATCTCCGGAGGAAGGAAGCTCCCCCGCTCATCATTCGAGTTCATGCCGGAGACTTCCCCGCCGCAGCCAGCATCTCGTCCACCGAGACGGAGCAGCCGCGGGATTCCGCGCCCCCCACCCGCCCCAGGAACTGAAAACCCTCCGGGGTGGCAACACCCAGATCCTCCGTCAGGATGCCCACCACCGAGGAACAGTTGGCCAGGTCGTAGTGGCAGATGATTCCCCGCTCCCCTTCGGGTGCCACGGCGAGTGTCTCCGGGTCCAGGATGATCGTGCGCGCCCAGGGTGGCGCCTCCATGGTCCGGACCTCCCGCCGCCCCAGATGCCTGCGCCGCAGGGGGGAGTCGTAGCATTGCATGCTCAGCTCGGTCATGCCGTACATATTGACGCAGTGATCCGCGGGCACGCCGAGGTGTTCGCCGATCAGGCGGTACAGTGCCTCCTGGGGAACCTCGCGAGATCGTCCTTTGAATCCGCCCGTATCCATCACCCGGCTCCCGGGCGGCAGGCGAAACCGGAGCCCCCGTCCTTCACACACGTCCAGAATGTGCACGAAGGCAAAACTCGCGCCCAGGACGCAGATTGCCGTTCCCGCCTGCTCGGCTCCGCGGAGATCCGCGACAAGGCGATCCGCTTCCAGGCCATCCTTGCCGATGTAAAACGACCTTCCCGCCCCACCGAAGCGGCAGGACAGCACCCACAGGTAGTGCGAGAGCGACGAATGCGGCATCAGGTCCGGGGGACTCCCGAGGATGAGCAAGGGTAGCCGACCCGTGTCCGGCAACACGTTCGCCTCGAAGAATGTCTGGGCGGAGGCATCGTACACGTCCAGCGTGAAGTGGTAGTGCTTCCCCCGCTTCTCCGGATTCGTCGTCCCACTGGTCATGAAGCAGGCCACGGCCTGTTCCTCGGGGCCGCAGGCCAAGGTCAGCTCCTTGAACGCGGCGATGGGGACCGGGGGAATGTCAAGCCAGGACCTGACGGCGTCGGGGGTCCTCCCCCGCCGTTCGCAGAACTTCCGGTACGGCCCGTTCGCCTGGAACTGATAGGCGAATAGGCGAAGCGCCAGGGCGTTGAACGCCTCGTCGTCCCTCGGCTGGTCCGGGCCCTTCCCGATCACCTCAAGAATTGCTCGTCTGAGGTCCGCGGTATTTTCGCCCACCGTCATCCCGCTCACCACCCCTTCTCTGCCGACATTCCCCATTCCGGATTCGACCTTCCGCCTTCCGTCTTCCCCCTCTCGCCTCCCGCCTCCCCCTTTTCGCCTTCTGCCTTCTGCCTACTGCCTACTGCTCTCCACCTCCGTTCCCTTTCCTTCTCTCGACTCTCGGCTACAGGCTCTCGGCTCACCCGTGCGCATCACGGGAACACGACCACCGCCCGGCCAATGATCTTCCCCTCGCGCAAGGCCTCCAGGGTGGCGGGCAGTTCCTCCAGCGGGACAGCCCGGTCCACGACCGGCGTGATCTTCCGGGCCGCTGCCAGGGCGACCGCCTGGAGCAACTCGTCAAAGGTGTTGCCCACCGAGGCCGTGACGGTCAGCTCTCCGATGACGAGCTGCAGGGGGTTAGCGACAAACAGATCGTTCGAGTAGCCGATGAAAACCAGACGGCCGCGTCTCCGCAGGGCGTTCACCGCATGGGCCAT
>JACQVO010000170.1 GCA_016209725.1 Candidatus Methylomirabilota bacterium
CTGTTCGGCAGTTCGGCTGTTCAAGCCATCCCGGTTCGGTCGAACAGCCGAGCGCCCGAACAGCCGAACGCTTTTTTCAGTCGAGCCCCGCCTCCGCCAGCTCGATCGCCCGCAGCATCCCTCGGGCCTTGTTCATGGTCTCCTGGTACTCCCGCTCCGGCTGCGAGTCCGCCACAATCCCGGCGCCCGCCTGGATGGTGGCCACCCCCCGGGCGAAAAGGATGGTGCGAATGGTGATGCAGGTATCCAGGTTGCCGGAGAAACTCACGTACCCCACCGCGCCCGCGTACGGCCCGCGGCGTGCCGGTTCCAATTCCTCGATGATCTCCATGGCCCGCACCTTGGGGGCGCCGGTCACGGTTCCCGCCGGGAAGCACGCCCGGAGGACATCGAAGGCGTCCCGCCCCGGCTCGAGGGTTCCCCGGACATGCGACACCAAGTGCATCACGTGGGAATACCGCTCCACGGTCATGAGGTCGGTGACGTCCACGCTCCCCACCCGGGCGACCTTTCCCACATCGTTGCGTCCCAGGTCCACCAGCATGAGGTGCTCCGCCCGCTCCTTGGGATCGGCCCGGAGCTCTTCTGCGAGCTGGTGGTCCTCCGCCTCCGTGGCGCCTCGGGGGCGGGTCCCAGCAATCGGTCGCAGGTCAATCCGGTCTCCCTCCAGGCGGACGAGGATCTCGGGGGAGCTGCCCACGATCTTCAGGTCACCGAGTCGGAGATAGTACATGTAGGGCGACGGGTTCACCACCCGGAGGGCGCGGTAGACGTCGAAGGGATCCGCATCGGTCCGCACGGTCAGGCGTTGCGAGAGGACTGCCTGGATCACGTCGCCCGCCTCGACGTAGGCCTTGGCCCGGGCCACGGCCTCGCAGAATCCCTCCCGCGTGAAGGTGGATTCCAGGTGCAGCGACCCGATGCGTGGCACCCGGCCCATGGGCGCGCCCATCGGCCGCCGCAGGGATGCGATGATCGCGTCGATCTTCTGCTGCGCCTCGCGGTACGCCCGCTCCGCCCCCGAGGGCGTATCGTCCTGCACGGGAACATTGGAGACCACCGTGATCCGGTGCGTCACGTTGTCGAAGATCAGGAGAGTGTCGGTGAGGAGGAAGAGGGCATCCGGGAGATCCAGGTCGTCCTTGGCCAGGGCGGGGAGCCGCTCCAGGTGCCGGACGACATCGTAGCTCAGGTACCCCACCATCCCGCCGGTGAAGCGCGGGAGGCCGGGGACGTGGACCCCCTGGTATCCGGCCAGGAGGTCCTGCAGGGCCGTAAAGGGGTCCTTGGCCGCGGCGAGGATCTCCCTCCCCTCACCCCGCAGGACCTCTACGTGCGCGCCCTTGGCCCGGAGAACCAGGCTGGGATTGCTCCCCAGGAAGCTGTAGCGGCCCCACTGCTCGCCCCCCTCCACGCTCTCCAGGAGGAAGGCGTAGTTCCCGCTGTCAATCTTCCGAAAGGCCGAGACGGGGGTCTCCATGTCCGCCAGGATCTGTCGGGCAACGGGGATGAGATTGCCCCGCCGTGCCATAGCGCGGAACGTCTGAAAATCGGGTGTGTACACGGCGCCGCCTCACACGGGATGGGTGCCCCCGATGGGGAGGATGAACCTACCACGGGGACACGCAGGGGGTCAAGGAAACGGGAAATGCGCGGAGAAACCGGGCGGTCGGCCGGCGGTCACCAGCGATGCGAGGGGGTCAGTCCGGGGCAAGTGTGCGGCATACGGATCAGAGTGTCTATCGGCGCCGGCACGCACTCAGTGCGCGTTCAGCAGTTGATCGATCTTGGTTTTGATCGTCGCTTTGGGATGCGCCCCGATGACCTGGTCCACGCGGGCGCCGTCGCGGAAGAACAACAGGGTCGGGATGCTCCGGATGCCGAATCGGGCTGCGGTCTGGCGATTCTCGTCCACGTTGACTTTTCCCACGACCAAGCGCTCTCCATACTCGGCTGCGAGTTCCTCGAGGATGGGCGCGATCATCCGGCACGGCCCACACCACTCCGCCCAGAAGTCCACGATCATGAGCGGCTGGGCCTTCACCTGGGCGTCGAAGTCGGCGTCGCTCAGTTTCACAATCCTGGCCTCGGTCATGCCATCTCCTTCAAATCCTTCCACTCCTTCCACCCAACAGGGTCAAGAGCACCGAAGCGGAGTCTAGAGAAACACGGCAGAATCTGTCAAGCACTTTGTCGAAGGTCCTGGAGGGCGGGTTGCCGGAATTGACCCACGCCCGGACCCATGCTAGGCTGCGCACCCATGGAACACCCCCGGGATTCAGCCGTCCCTCTCGACGCCGCCATCATGTCATTCCAGGCTCTCCTCGAGTACCGGTTTCGGGATCCGTCGCTCCTCCGCCAGGCCCTCGGCACGTGGAACCTCCCCCTCAGCCCCGAAGCGGCTGCCGCCCGCCAGCGACTGGAGTTCTTGGGAGATGCCGCCTGGGACTTCGCGGTTGCGGCTGCAGCCTTTGAACTCTGGCCCCAGGCAACCGCCGGCGACCTCACGCGCTTTCGGTCGGTCTGGTGCAGCACGACGGGGCTCGCCCACCTGGCCCGCCAGATCGGACTCCCACTCCCGCAGAGTCTTGCCGCGCCGGCGCCGAGTGATCGCGTCCTGGCCGAGATGCTCGAAGCGGTCCTCGGCGCCATGGTGCAGGATGGAGGTCTCGACGCCGTCCGTGCGCTGGCCCATCGTGGCATGGCAAAGGAGCGGACCGTCACAACGCCACCCCCCGTGGATCCGAAGTCGGCGCTACAGATGCTGGCCCAGGCCCGCTTCGGCACATTGCCGATCTACCGGCTCCTTGAACGACGGGGACCGGCTCACCAGCCACGCTTTCGGGTGGGCGTCAGGGTGTCTTGTGCAGAAAGCGAGATCCGAGCCGACGCCGAAGGCCCCAGTCGCCAGGCCGCGGAGCAGGAAGCAGCACGGCTGGCCCTGCACCGCCTTGTTGAAGGCACCGATTCATAGCCACAACATCTCGTGGGGGGATCTCCTACCGACCCAATTTCTGGTATTTCCGGCTTGACAGCGCCTCCCCTGCGTGGTAGCGTGCCGCCGGCACAGGGTTGTCAGTTGCCGCCTTAACCTCCGCTGGGAAGGGCGGATACGATCCCATGCACCTCGCCAAAATTTCCCTTTTCGGTTTCAAATCCTTCGCGGACAAAGTCGAACTCTCTTTTGAGCCCGGGATCACCGCCATCGTTGGCCCCAACGGCTGCGGAAAGAGTAACATCTCCGATGCGGTCCGCTGGGCCCTGGGGGAGCAGAGCGCCAAGCTCCTGCGCGGCGATCGGATGGAGGATCTCATCTTTGCGGGCAACGGGCGGCGAAAGCCGCTCGGCCTGGCCGAGGTCTCCCTGACCCTGACGCGAAACGAGGGCGAGCTCCCCACCGACTACGAAGAAGTGAACGTCACCCGCCGGCTGTACCGATCCGGGGAAAGCGAATACCTGCTGAACAAGGTCCCCTGCCGCTTGCGCGATATCAACGACCTGTTCATCGACACCGGCCTGGCGGGCGAGCCGTACGCCCTCATTGAGCAGGGCAGCATCGGCAACGTGGTGAATGCCAGGCCGGCCGACCGCCGAGTCCTGATCGAGGAGGCGGCCGGCATCATGAAGTACAAGACCAAGAAGCGGGCCGCCCTGAACAAACTCGATGCGACGGGGCAGAACCTCCTCCGCATCCGCGATGTGATCGCCGAGGTGGAACGTCAGCGAAACTCGCTGAAGCGCCAGGCCAACAAGGCCGAGCGGTATCGGGAGCTGGATCGCCGCGCCACGGAGCTGAAGCTGTACCTGAAGTTCCGGGAGCACGCCGCCCTTTGGGAGGAGCTGCAGGTCATCCTGGGCCGCCTGGGCCCCCTGCAGGAGACCCTGACCGGCCTCCGCGCCGGGATCGCCGCAACGGAAGCGGACCTGGAGACCCATCGGCTTCAGGCGGTGGAGCAGGAACACGCCGTCGCTGCGGCCCAGGAGGCGGTGTATGCCCTCCGCGGACAGATAGACCGGGATGAGGCGGAGCTTCGGAATCTCACCCAGCAGATCGAGGCCGCCCAGAAGCGACGAGCCGAGAATGAGACCACCCTCTCCGCGCTGGGGGAGCGGGTGCGTGGTCTTCTGGCCGAGCTGGAAGCCGGCGCCTCGCGGGCAACCGAACAGGAACGGGACGTCGCCGCCCAGGAGGCGGCGCTCACCGAGGAGGGGCAGCGGCTGCGGGAGGCCGAGGGCGCCGTCGAATCCGGTGTGGGGGAGTTGGAGCGGCTGCGCGGACAGGCCGCCCACCACGCCACGCAGCTTGCCCTGAAGCGCAACGGGCTGGCGACGCTCTTGGAGCGGAGCCGGCAGATGAACGCCCAGGCCGAGCGTCTTCGGTTGCACCAGGCCGAGGCCTCCAGCCAGCGGCAGGGGGCTGAAGCATCCTTCTCGGCCGACGAGGCCCGCCGCCTGGGGCTCCTGGAGCGCCAAAGCCTCCTCCAGGCCCAGCGCGAGGCGGCCCAGACGGAGGCGGAGCGCGCCCGCGAAGCGCGCCGGCGCCTGGAGGCCGAGATCGCCGGCCTGGCCGCCGACGTGGAGCGCCAGCGAGGGCGCCTGGGATCCCTCCACGAACTCAAGTGGCAGTTCGCCGACTTCGAGGAGGGCAACCGCCTCCTGCTTCAGGCTGGGCGGGATCGACGCCTGGCGGGAATCCTGGGGCCCCTGGCCGAGATCCTGGAGGTCACCCCCCGTCATGAGAAGGCGCTGGAGGCCATCCTGGGCTCCCGGTTGCAGGGGGTGCGGGTCCAGACGTGGGCCGAGGCGAAGGATGCGCTCGCCCATCTCTTCGGTTCCGGCCAGGGCCGGGCCACGCTGATCAGCCCCATGCCCACTGGCGACGGCACGTGGGGCAGGCGGGTCCGGGAGGAGGTGGCCTCCCAGCTCGCCGACCTGCCGAAGGAGCTGCGGGGGCAGATCGAGGGGACGGCCCTGGACCTCGTGCGGGCCCCCCAGGGGAGCGAGCCCTGGCTGGTGAATCTCCTGGCGGACGCCGTGATCGTGAGCGACCTGGATGCGGCCCAGGTCATCGCCCGGGAATTGCCCGGACCCTTCACCCTGGCCACCCTGGCAGGCGAGGTTCTGACGCATCGCGGGACACTCACCGGCGGCACCCCGGCTCCACAGGGCCTCCTGGCACAGCGCCGCGAGGCGCGTGAACTGGAGGAGGCACTGGCCACCAGCGAGGTCGGCCTGGCCGGCCTGCGCGAGGCGCTGCGCATCGTCTCGCAGGACGTCGCGACGGCCGAACAGGCCGTGGAGGCGGCCGGGATGGCGGAGCGCCAGGCGGAGCTGGATCTGCTGGCCATCCAGAAGGATCTGGCGGCCAAACGCGCCGAGGAAGCGCGTCTCAGCCAGCAACTGGAACTCTTCGGGGTCGAGCTCCAGGCGGTGGAGGCGGACCTGGGGCGCATCGCGGGCGAGGTGGAGGAGCTGCGTGGGGCCATCGCCGTGGGCGAAACCGAGGCGAGCCGGCTGAGCGACGTCGTGGGTGCCCGCGAATCCGAGGTGGCGACGTCGCGCCAGGCGCGCGAGGTCCTGGCCGCCCATCTGGGGGAGCAGCGGGTCAGGCTGGCCTCCCGGGTCGCCCAGCGGGACGAGACCCTCCGCAATCTCGCGCGCATGCGTCAGGATCTGCTGGCCGCCGAGGGAGAGACCGCGCGCCTCATGCAGGAATCGGCCGACCTTGCCGTCCGGCAAACCGCGCTGGCAGAGAACCAGGACCGGCTGAGCCAGGGCCTCTCCTCCCTCCACCGGGACGAGGGCACGCGCCAGGAGGCACTGGTCCGGCTGCAGGAAGCCCGCGGCGCCACCCAGGAGGCCCTCCGGCGGCTCGAGGAAGCGCTCCGGACACGACGACGGGAGGAGACGGAACTCGGCGAGGAGATCGCCGCCCTCGGGACTCGCCGCGGCGAACTCAAGACCGCCATGACGCACCTGGAGCAAGGACTGTGGCAGGACTACAATGTCAGTCTGACCGAGCTCCGCGAGCGCTTCGCCGAGTCCACCTGGGAGGTGGAGGCCGCCCGGGCGGAGTTGGAGGAACTGCGCGCCAAGCTGGTCGAGCTGGGCCCCGCCAACCTGGGCGCCCTGGAGGAGTACCAGGCGCTCTGCCAGCGGCACGATTTCCTCACCAGCCAGGCTGCCGACCTCACCAACTCCGTGGCCTCCCTGCGCCAGGCCATCGCCGAGATCAACAGGACGATCCAGACACTTTTCGCCTCGACCCTCACCACGGTCAACCGGCACTTCGATCACTACTGGCGGCGCCTCATCGGCGGCGGTAGTGCGGAGTTGCGGCTGGTGGAACCGGCGGAGGGCGAGGCCGACCAGGAGCCGGGCGTCGAGATGATGCTGCGCATCCCGGGCAAACGCGCCACCGTCCTTTCCCTGCTGTCGGGCGGCGAGCGTGCCTTGGCGGCCCTGGCCCTCCTGCTTGCCCTCTTCGCGGCGAGGCCCAGCCCCTTCTGTCTCCTGGACGAAGTGGACGCCCCCCTGGACGACGTCAACGTCGAGCGGTTCGTCACCCTCCTCAAGGAGATGGCGCAGACCGCCCAGTTCCTCGTCATTACCCACAACAAGCGCAGCATGGAGGCGGCCGACATCCTCTACGGGATCACCATGGAGGAGGAAGGCATGTCCAGGGTGATCTCGGTCCGCATGCAGGCCGCCGCCTGACCCAAGAAACGAATATCGAATTTCGAATGCGGAATGTCGAATGATGAACGAGGCGGAGTAAAGGCCGCGGGTTGCTGGATCGTTCGACATTCATCATTCAGCGTTCGACATTCGAAATTTGCAGACGCCCTGATCGGGCACCTTAGAGGCGAGAGTGTCTCCTACCGACCTCCAGACCATCCTCGCCGACCTCGTGGGCCGGGTGGCGGGATTGCGGGGCGCCATCCTGGTGGATCACGAGGGGATCCCCATCGCCCAGGCGAGCCAGGGATCGGGCCAGGACCTCGAGGCCGCCGGCGCCGGCGCCGGCCTGCTCCTGCGGGAGACCCTGGCCGCGGCGGAACGGCTCGGTCAGGGGGCCGTGTCGGAGGTCCTCCTGGAGGCCGAGCGCGCGACGATCGTCATGATTCCGCTCAAGAATGCCTGCTGCCTCTGCCTGCTGCTCGGCCCGGAGGCGGTGCTCGGCCGCGGCCTCTTCGAGGGGCGCCGGGCCGCCTTTGCCCTGGAGCAGTCCCTCTGATGTCCCCCGAGGTCCCGCCTGCCCCATCCGGCTTCTTCTCTCGCCTGCGCGACGGATTGCGCAAGACCCGGGACGGGCTACGCCAGAAGCTGGAGATTGTCTTTGGCGGCGCCCCCCTGGACGAGGGAACGCTGGAACGCTTGGAGGAGGCCCTCCTCGCCTCGGATCTCGGCCCCGCCACCACAGCCGCCATCTTGGAGCCGGCCCGTGCGGCATTCCGGCGACACGGGATCACGACGGGGGAAGCCATGCGCGATCTGCTGGCACAACGGGTTGGCGAGCTGCTGCAGGTCGGCGGCCCGCCTGCGCCCGCCCCCGCCGCTCCACCGCACGTCACCCTGTTCCTGGGGGTGAACGGGTCCGGAAAGACGACGACCATCGCGAAACTGGCCAAGCGGTATCTGG
The DNA here is from genome assembly GCA_016209725.1 of Candidatus Methylomirabilota bacterium. GTDB lineage: Bacteria > Methylomirabilota > Methylomirabilia > Methylomirabilales > 2-02-FULL-66-22 > 2-02-FULL-66-22. The sequence continues at coordinate 7,643 of JACQVO010000170.1, forward strand.
GTGCGGGGGAGCGGGTCCTCTTGGCAGCCGGCGACACCTTCCGCGCCGCCGCCACCGAGCAGCTCCAGATCTGGGGCCACCGGATCGGCGCCGAGGTGATCGCCCACCGCCCCGGGGCGGATCCCGCCGCCGTCATCTTCGACGCGTGCAAGGCGGCCAGCGCCCGGGGAGTGCAACGGCTGCTCATCGACACGGCGGGTCGCCTGCACACGCGGAAGAATCTCATGGAGGAGCTGAAGAAGATCCACCGCGTCATCGCCCGGGAGGTTCCGGGCGCCCCCCACGAGACCCTGCTGGTCTTGGATGCCACGACCGGCCTCAACGCCGTGGCCCAGGCGAGGGAGTTCCATCACGCCGTAGGCGTGACGGGTCTGGTCATCGCCAAGCTGGACGGGACGGCCAAGGGCGGCGCCGTGGTGGCCATCGCGCAAGCCCTCCAACTTCCCGTCCGCTACGTCGGCGTGGGCGAGTCCCCCGAGGATCTCCAGCCCTTCGACCCCCGCGAGTTCGCCGCCGCGCTGTTCTCGTAGTCCCCCTCAGCCTGGCACCCTCTACTCTCCTTTACGGGTCGCCAGCTCCTTCCCTCTGCTCCTGTTTGGTGTTGACACGACAAGGGTGCGTGGTACGATCCGTGCGACTCGACAACCCACAAGCCGTCTCTCTACTGTGCCCGAATAGCGCAGTTCAACCGCAAAGCACGCGAAGGACGCAGAGGAACCCAGGGGATACCGCAGATAGTGCTCTCACTTTGACATGAAGAAGCGAATCTACGTTGAGACAACAGTCGTGAGTTACTTTACGGCCCGGCCAAGCCGTGACCTTATGGTTGCGGGTCACCAGGAGGCCACCCGGGAACTCTGGCCGGAGCTTGCCGCCAGGTATGACACCTACGTTTCGGCGCTCGTGTTCGAGGAGGCCGGAAGGGGCGATCCCGACCAAGCCAGAACGCGGCTTGCAGCGATTGAGCGGTTCCCTATGCTCGACATTGACGACGAGGCTCGAAGTCTAGCCCAGAAGATCATTGCCGGCGGGGGGATACCTGCGAGATATCCGGAAGATGCCCTTCACATTGCTGTGGCTGCCGTCAACGGAATCGAAGTGGTCATCACCTGGAATTTCGCCCATCTGAACAACCCGTTCACCCGTATGATGGTGAGGCAGATCGTGGAGGCTGTGGGATACGAGTGTCCCGAGATCTGCTCACCTGAGGAACTGTTGGAGGTTGGCAAGTGAGAGATCCGATTGTTGATGAAGTGCGAAAGCATCGAATGGAGCACACGCAGAAGTTTCGAGGCGACCTGCTTGCCATCTGCGCCGACCTCCGGCGCGTTCAGGTCGCTTCCGGGCACGAGGTCGTTCGCCTTGCTCCGAGAAAGCTGGTGCCAACAAGGGCAACCAACCGCCGCGGAAAATCGCGCCGTTGATGCCCAGTGATACGCCGACGCGACCATCTGCCGTCGAGCACGAGATTGCGATTCCGTCAGGCTTGGCGATAAAGACCCACACGTGATGGGAGGCTTTGCCGACTATGTGACGGGGTACGACAGGGCACGTGTCAAGTTCCCGCCCATCCGTATTGACATGGGCACAGATTGCGTAACTTGTCGTAATTGGCAACGTCTCGGATTTTAGACACACCGATGCATAACCGAGGAAAACCAACGGGCGATGATCAGGCGGGTGCATTCGACCGCGGATACGAGGGCCATCGCCGTCGCCAGGCAAGGCTCGGCCTCAGACTGAGTCCGGCCGAGAGGCTGAAGTGGCTGGAGCGGACCATGGACGAGCTGAGGGGTTTGCTGGGGCGCGCCCGGCAGGCTCGTCCCAACAAGCCGAAATCCGACTGACCAGTCATTTACTTGGGGATGGCCACGACCCGC
>JACQVO010000166.1 GCA_016209725.1 Candidatus Methylomirabilota bacterium
CTACAAGATCGACCGCCGCATCGCCGGCGAGCCGGACCGGGCGTTCCTGGCGCGGGCCTTCCAGAAGCTGCTGCTCAACTTCACCTGGTGGGTGAACCGCAAGGACGCCGAGGGGCGGAACGTCTTCCAGGGCGGGTTCCTGGGCCTGGACAACATCGGGGTCTTCGACCGGAGCGCGCCGCTCCCCACCGGGGGGCACATCGAACAGTCCGACGGCACCGCCTGGATGGGGATGTTCTGCCTGAACATGCTGGCCATCGCGGAGGAGCTGGCGCGCCAGGACCCCGCTTACGAAGACGTGGCGTCGAAATTCTTCGAGCACTTCGTGTACATCGCCCACGCCATCAACAACATCGCCGGCGAGGGGATCGAGCTGTGGAACACAGAGGACGGCTTCTTCTACGATGTCCTCCACCTGCCCAACGACGCCGTCCAGTCCCTCAAGGTGCGGTCCATGGTGGGGTTGATCCCCCTCTTTGCCGTCGAGACCATCGAGCCCGAGACGGAGGCCTCCATGCCGCGCTTCTGGCGCCGGATGAAGTGGTTCATCCGCAATCGGCCGCGGCTCGTGGATCATGTCGTCCCCCAGAAGACGCCCGACGGCAAGACACGACGCCTCCTCTCGCTGGTCAACGGCGACCGGCTCCGGTCCGTCCTCCGCTACATGCTGGACGAGAGCGAGTTCCTTTCCCCCCATGGGATCCGGGCCCTCTCGCGCTGCCATCGCGACCGCCCCTACCTCCTCTCGGTCAACGGGCACGAGCACCGCGTGGACTACGAGCCGGCCGAGTCCTCCACCGGACTCTTCGGCGGCAATTCCAACTGGCGGGGGCCCGTCTGGTTCCCCGTGAACTTCCTCCTGATCGAGTCGCTCCAGAAGTTCGACCACTTCTACGGGAAGGACTTCCGGGTGGAGTATCCCACGGGGTCCGGGACCTTCCTCTCCCTCTGGGACGTGGCGGCCGAGCTGTCGCGGCGGATGACGCGGATCTTTCTGCGGGGCCCGGACGGGCGCCGGCCCGTCCACGGGGGGGCCGAGAAATTCCAGACCGACCCCCACTGGCGGGATCTGATCCTCTTCTACGAGTACTTCCACGGCGACAACGGCGCCGGGATCGGGGCCAGCCACCAGACGGGCTGGACGGGCCTGGTCGCCAAGCTGCTCCAGCAGAGCGGCGAGTGATGGTCGCAGCCAGGAACCCCGAGCCGCCGCCCGCCGCGCCAGGTGAGGGCGCGCACTCGACCCACGGCCTCCTCGACGGTCCGCAACCCGCGGAATGACAGCCGATGGCTGATCGCGTATGATGGGTGCGGGAGGCGGCGGCGATGGCGGACGACAGGACGGCGAGCGTATTCGGCAACCTGCCCGGGCAACCGGCCGGCCCCTGCGCCATGGTGATCTTCGGGGCGGCGGGCGATCTCACCAAGCGCAAGCTGATCCCCGCCCTGTACAACCTGGCGCGGAGCGACCTCCTCCCGCGGGAGTTCGCCATCGTAGGCGTCGCCCGCGCCCCCCTGACCACCGACGAGTTCCGCCAGAGGATGACCCGGGAGATCCAGGAGTTCGCCACTGACCAGGTCGAGCCCGGCCTCTGGGAGTGGTTCGCGCAGCGCCTGCACTACCTGCCGGGAAACTTCGAGGCCCCCCAGGTGTATCCGGAGCTCCGGAAGCTCCTGGAAACCGTGGACCGGGAGCACGGAACGCGCGGGAACTACTTCTACTACCTGGCCACCAGCCCCGGCTTCTTCGCCGGGGTGACGAGGCGTCTGGGAGAGGTCGGGCTCGTCCAGGAAGAAAATGGGCGGTGGCGCCGGGTCATCATCGAGAAGCCTTTCGGGCAGGACCTGGATTCGGCGATCGCGCTGAATCGCGCCCTGGGCGCGATCCTGGCCGAGCGCCAGATCTACCGGATCGACCATTATCTGGGCAAGGAGACGGTCCAGAATATCCTGGTGCTGCGATTCGCCAACGGCATCTTCGAGCCCATCTGGAACCGCCGCTACATCGACCACGTCCAGATCACCGTGGCCGAGACCGTGGGCGTGGAGCAGCGCGGCAACTACTACGAGGAGGCGGGGGCGCTCCGGGACATGGTCCCGAACCACATCTTCCAGCTCATCACCCTCACGGCGATGGAGCCCCCCATCTCCTTCGAGGCCAATGCCGTCCGGGACGAGCAGGCCAAGATTCTGCGGGCCATCCAGCCCCTGACGCCCGAGGAGGTGCTCGCGCGCACGGTCCGCGGGCAATACGGCGGGGGCAAGGTCGAGGGCGAGCGGGTGCCTGCGTATCCCTCCGAGGTCAAGGTCCCGCCGGACTCCAAGACCGAGACCTTCGTGGCGCTCAAGCTGTCCATCGACAATTGGCGTTGGGCCGATGTGCCCTTCTACCTCCGGACCGGCAAGCGCCTCCCCGCCCGCGTCACCGAGATCGCCATCCAGTTCAAGCGCGCCCCGTTCATCCTCTTCCGCAAGACCCCCGTGGAGCACCTGACCCCCAACCAGCTTGTCGTCCACATCCAACCCGACGAGGGGATCTCCCTCAGCTTCGACGCCAAGATCCCGGGGGCCCTGGTGCGCCTGGGGACGGTGAACATGGCCTTCCAGTATAAGGACTACTTCGGCACGAAGCCCAGCACCGGCTATGAGCGGCTCCTGTATGATTGCATGACGGGGGATGCGACGCTGTTCCAGCGGGCCGACATGGTCGAGACCGGCTGGACCGTGGTGGCCCCGATCCTGGACCTGTGGAATGCCCTGCCGCCCCGGAGCTTCCCGAACTACGCCGCCGGCACGTGGGGGCCGCCGGAAGCCGACGAGCTGATGGAGCGCGACGGCCGGCAATGGCGGGGAATCGAGAAGTGATCCTGGCGGGCGACATCGGCGGGACCAACACCCGCCTGGCGTTCGTCCAAACGACCGGCGACCGTTTGAAGCTGGCCGTGGAGGCCACCTATCCCAGCCGCGGGCACGGGAGCCTCGAAGCGATCCTCCGGAGGTTCGTATCGGAGCAGCCCCATCCCGTGGCTCAGGCCTGCTTCGGCGTGGCGGGACCCGTGCGGCACGGCCGTTGCGAGACCACCAACCTGCCGTGGGTGGTGGACGCACGTCACCTGTCGAGGGAGTTGGGCCTGGAAGCGGTGGGCCTCATCAACGACCTCGAGGCGAACGCCTACGGGATCGCGGTGCTCGAACCCACGGACTTCGTCGTCCTCAATACGGGGGCGCCCGACGCCGGGGGAAACGCCGCCATCATCTCGGCGGGGACCGGCCTCGGCGAGGCGGGACTGTACTGGGACGGGAAACAGCACCGGCCCTTCGCCACCGAGGGTGGCCACGCCACGTTTGCCCCCCGAACCCCTCTGGAGATGGATCTGCTGCATTTCTTGACCAAACAGTTCGGCCACGTAAGTTACGAACGGGTCCTCTCTGGTCCGGGCCTGGTGAACCTCTACACGTTCCTTCGGGACACGGACCGCGCCGAGGAACCGCCCTGGCTCGCGGAACGGCTGCGCCAGCAGGATCCCTCGGCCGTCATTTCCCAGGCCGCCCTGGAGGGCAAGAGCGCCCTCTGCGAGCAGGCGTTGGACCTCTTCGTGTCCCTCTACGGAGCGGAGGCGGGGAACCTCGCGCTGAAGGTTATGGCCACGGGCGGCGTATTTATCGGCGGGGGCATCGCGCCCAAGATCATCCGGAGGCTCCAGGGCGCGTCATTCCTGGCCGCCTTCACCGCCAAGGGCCGGATGCGCCCCCTCCTGGAGGCCATGCCCGTCCGGGTGATCTTGAATGACAAGACAGCCCTGCTCGGGGCCGTCCGCTACGCCGGACGCGGCGCCGACTAGAGCGCACGGGGACGGTGGAAGGGCCTGAGATCCGCGTCCTGGCAGATGTCGGGGAAGTGTGCCGGGCGGCGGCGGAAGAGTTCGTCCGCCAAGCGGACGGATTCGTGCGGACCAACGGGCGGTTCACCGTCGCTCTTTCCGGCGGTTCGACCCCCAGGGGGCTCTACCGGCTCCTCGCCGGAGAAGGAGAGTCGGCGCTCCCGGGCCGCATCCCGTGGCGGCAGATCCACGTTTTCTGGGGGGACGAGCGCCATGTCCCGCCCGACCACCCCGACAGCAACTATCGCATGGCGCGCGAGGCCCTGCTGTCCCGAGTCCCCGTCCCGCCCGAGAATATCCACCGGATCCCGGCGGAAAACCCGGACGCCGTATTCGCGGCCGAGCAGTACGCGCAGACGCTCCACGACGCCTTCCGGTTGACAGCCGGCCAATTTCCTCGATTCGATTTGATCCTCCTGGGGATGGGGCCGGACGGACACACGGCCTCGCTGTTTCCGGGGACCGAAGCCCTCCGCGAGCGGGAGAGGCCTGTCGTCGCCCAGTGGGTCGAGACATTCCAAGCCTCCCGGATCACCCTGACACTTCCCGTGCTGAACAACGCCGCCTGCGTCATCTTCCTCGTCGCCGGACAGGAAAAGGCCGAGACCCTGCGGGCCGTCCTGCAGGGCGGCGGTCAGCCCGACCGATTTCCGGCCCAGCTCATCCGCCCCGCCCGCGGCAGGCTCCTGTGGATCCTTGACCGGGCGGCGGCGCGACTCCTGACCTCCCTGGGGTGAGCATGGAAGATTTCGCGCCTTTCTTTCGGGCGAACACCTGGCGTAGGTGGTGGGAGGGTGCCACCCGCCGCCGCGGAGCGATCGCCCGGAAACTTCCCTCACGGATTGACGGAGCGATCGGATGAAACCGCGGCTGTCCCTCATCATCCCGACGCGGAACGACGCGGCGGCGCTCCGACGGACCCTGGACTCCCTGGGCGGCCTCATCGGAATCGGGGAGGCCGAGATCATCGTGGCGGCCTCGGGCGATCCGGAGGAGACGACGCGCGCGGTGGGGGGAAGGGCCCAGCTCCTTTTCCCCGGCGGCTCCACCCGGGCGGCGCTGATGAACGCCGGCGCGTCCGCTGCGTGCGCCGATTTCCTGTTCTTCGTCCACGCCGACTCCTTTCCGCCGGTCAATGCCCTGGCCGTGATCGAGCGCGCCCTGGCCGACGGACGGGCGGTGGGCGGCGCCTTCGAGCACCGCTTCGCGGAGCCCGGATGGAGCCTGTGCGCCATCACGTGGATCAACCGTATCCGTTACCGGATCACCCGGAACTATTACGGGGACCAGGGGATATTCGTGCGGGCATCGGTGTTCCGGCAGATCGGTGGCTATAGGCCCATGGCCCTCCTGGAGGACCTCGATTTCAGCCAGCGCCTGAACCGCCTCGGGCGGACCGTCCTCATCCGGGTCCCTCTCCGCACGTCCGGGCGGCGCTTCCTGGTGTGCGGCCCGTGGCGCACCTTCTTCTTCATCGTCTGGCTGCTCTTCCTCCACACCCTGCGTCTCGACACCCAGCGCTACGCGGAGCGCTGGCGCGGCCCGGCCGATCGGCCCCCCGGCAGCCCGTGGCCCCGGGGTTCCCGGCGGAAGCGGGCCGCCGGACGGCGGGAAGGCCTCCGGGGTCCCTGAGGGAGATCGGTTCCCGTCAGCCCGCCAATCATCCGAATCGCTGAGGCCTCAACCGCTGTCTAAGAGATAGGGACTGGGCCGCGCCCAAGCCGCCCGAGGCGACAACGCCGTGGCGGAGGCGCGGACTGAAAGGAGTCACTTTTCCCATGCGCGGCGCGCTGATGCGGCACTGGCCGGAGTATCTGATGGAGGCCGCCGGTCTCGCCGCCTTCATGATTTCGGCATGCCTCTTCGCCACGATTCTCGAACATCCGGGCTCAGCCGTGCGGCGGGCCATCGCGGACCCCTTTCTCCGGCGAATGCTGATGGGCCTGGCGATGGGGATGACGGCCGTGACGGTCATCTATTCGCCCTGGGGCAAACAATCCGGAGCGCATCTCAATCCATCCGTTACGCTGACCTTCCTCCGGCTGGGAAAGGTTGCTCCGTGGGATGCCCTATTCTATGTCCTGGCTCAGTTCGTCGGCGGCATTGCCGGAGTCGTGGTTGCCACGATGGTCCTGGGGGGTCGGCTGGGGGATCCTTCGGTCAACTATGTCGCCACAGTCCCGGGACCCAGCGGACCGGGCTTGGCGTTCCTGGCCGAGCTGACCATCTCTTTCGGCCTCGTGTCCGTGGTCCTGATCGTCTCCAACACAGCGGGGCTGGCGCGATTTACCGGCCTCTTTGCCGGGGTGCTGGTGGCGACCTACATCATGCTGGAGGCTCCCATCTCCGGCATGAGCATGAATCCTGCCCGGACGTTCGGATCCGCTCTTTCGGGGCAGGTCTGGACGGCCCTGTGGATCTACCTCACCGCGCCGCTCCTGGGGATGCTATTGGCGGCAAGCCTGTATGACGGGCTTTGGGGGACGCAGGGGGTCATCTGCGCGAAGCTGCACCACCATAATCACAAACGTTGCATTTTCCGGTGTGGGTACCCGGCCTCGAAGGGGTTGCCAAGGGCGGGAAGCACGCCCTGACTCTCGAGAACCACCACATCGCGGACTCCCGCGATTCAACCGGCTCCAAGTTCAACCGCCCGCACTGCGAACACACCCTCCGTCCCGGCCCCCCACCAGAATAATCTACGGAAGACCCGCCCTTGCCTTTTCCCGCTAACCGTGTGAGTATTTCACTCATGGCGGAATTGGGGCCCAGACGCCCGGGATGCCCCGCAAGGAATCTTGGATCCGAAGGGCTGGGGGAGGGGGGCAGGCCCTGAAAGTCACCCTCCGCGGAGCCTGGCCTTTCAGGCAGCGTTCCCGGCACCGGGAAAGTATGGGCTTGCTGTAGCGATTCACTCACCATGCAACATCCGCAGGCCACCGAGGGGACCGAAGGAGAAGCGCAGCGCTATCGCACGCTCCTGGAAGTCAATAACGCCGTCATCTCGAACCTCACGCGCGAACCCCTCTTCCACGCCATCGCCCAGGCCCTCCGGCGCGTCTTTCCCGTCGACCGCACCGCCATCTTCCTCCACGATCCGGCCCGGGACGTCCTGCGCCTTTTCATGCTGGAGTCGTCCCTTCCCTCCTCGTATTTCCACGTCGACCTGGAGATGCCTTCAGAGGAAAGCCACGTGGGGTGGGTCTTCCAACATCAGCGACCCCTGCTTCGGCGCGACCTCGAACGGGAGCGCCAGTATCCCATGGAGGATCGAGCCTTCGACGACGGGGTCCGGTCCTACGTGATCGTTCCCCTGATTGCGAGGGGAAAGCCCATCGGCACCTTGGCGGTGGCGAGCACGCGCACGCACCAGTACTCCGAATCCGACGCCGGCTTCCTGCAAGAGGCGGCCAACCAGATCGCCCTGGCCGTGGAGAACATGACGGCCTACGAGAAGCTGGAACGAGAGGGGGCCCTCCGGCGACATGCTGAGGCAATGCTCCGGTCCATCATGGAGGGGACGGCAGCGGTGACCGGCTTCGACTTCTTCCATTCGCTGGTTCGCCACCTGGCCGCCGCCCTGCAAGTCCGGTACGCCTTCTTGGCGGAATGCGTGGATCAGGAATACCGGAGGGTCCGCACACTCGCATTCTGGAGGGGGGACGATTTCGGAGAGAATTTTGAGTTCGATCTCCCCGGGACCCCGTGCCAGGGAGTGGTGGAAGGCGCCGTCAGTTGTTACGCCAGGAACCTGCAGGCGCTTTTCCCGGAGGACAGAGTCCTTGCGGACCTGGAAGCGGAGAGTTACCTGGGCATCCCGATGCGCGATTCCAGCGGCCGGGTGATCGGTCACCTGGCCGTGCTGGATGACAAGCCGCTGGACGAAGACCCCCGCAGGACATCGGTCGTCGGCATTTTTGCCGCCAGGGCAGGCGCGGAACTGGAGCGCAAGCACGCGGAGGAGGCGCTGCGGATCGCCCACCTGGAGGTGGAAAGGCTCAAGAACCGCTTGCAGGCAGAGAACGTGTACCTGCAGGAGGAAATCCGCCGGGAGCACGACTTCGTGGAAATGGTCGGGAGCAGTCCGGCCCTCCTGGCGGCGCTCCGCAAGGTCGAGCAGGTCGCCCCCACCGATTCCACCGTCCTGCTTTCTGGGGAGACGGGGACCGGCAAGGAGCTGATCGCGCGCGCCGTCCACAACCGGAGCGCCCGAAAAGTTCGTCCCCTGGTGAAGGTGAATTGCAGCGCCATTTCCGGGGGCCTGGTGGAGAGCGAGCTGTTCGGCCACGTGAAGGGCGCCTTCACGGGCGCCATTGAGCGGCGCGTCGGGCGTTTCGAGCTGGCCGACGGCGGCACCATCTTCCTGGATGAGGTCGGAGAGCTGCCGCTGGAGACCCAGGTCAAGCTGCTGCGCGTTCTCCAGGAGGGGGAGTTCGAGGCGGTGGGCAGCAGCAAGACGGTTCGCGTGGACGTGCGGGTCATCGCCGCAACGAACCGCGATCTCGAAGAGGCGGTCCGGGCCGGCCGGTTCCGGTCGGACCTCTTCTACCGTCTGAATGTCTTCCCCCTCAAGGTGCCACCCCTGCGCGAGCGCAGGTCGGACATCCCCCAGCTCGTGATGTTCTTCCTCTCCCGCTTCTCGAAACGGTTTGGCAAGGGGATCGAGACCGTATCCCAGGAGACACTGGATCGCCTGACCGGTTATCCATGGCCCGGGAATGTCCGGGAGCTCCAGAATGTCATCGAGCGCGCAGCGATTCTCTCCCAGGAACCGTGCCTGAGGCTCGGCCCCGACTTCCTGCCGGCCGAAGGATCGGAGCATCCACCCCGCGCTGGGGTGGGAGGAGACGGCAGCGATCCCGGAGCACTGCCAGGCTCCGGGGGAGGATCACCTCCGGGGCCATTGACCCTGGAGGAGGTGGAGAGGCGCCACATCCTGGCGGTCCTTGAGCAGACCGGAGGAGTGGTCGAGGGCGCCAGGGGGGCGGCCAGAATTCTCAACCTCCATCCAAACACGTTGCGCAGCCGAATGAAGAAACTCGGCATAAGGCGCCCCTCCCACGAGATATCGTAGTTATCCCTGAACCAACGGACCACTCCCACTTTTGCGCCCACGACATTTCGTGGGTATGCTCTTGCTTCCCTCATCCCGCAAGCCGGGAAACTCCTTGCATTCAATGGTCTGAATCCATCCGCTGGCGTCCTGCGTAATTAGGCATGGTGCTTGCCTCACTTGACGCCCAGAGAGGGTGGACGATGCTCAGGATCTCTCCCATAGAATCCAAAGATCGCGCTGTGATTTTGCGGCTGGAGGGCCAGGTCATCGGCCCCTGGGTAGACGAGTTGAACAGGTCGTGCGAGGGAGTTCTCGCCACCGGGGCCAGGGTAACCCTCGACCTTTCCGAGGTCTGGTTCGTGGACCGAAGTGGGGTCGAGCTGGTTCGGAGCTTGGTGAACCGGCACGTGGCGCTCTTGAACTGCTCGCGCTTTGTGGCGGAGCAGCTCAAGGCATAGGGGCGGCAAGCGACATGGGGAACGCAGTCAAGTTGGAACACGATGCCGACCTTTCGTTCGTGGAACGCCTGCGGGGCGGTGACGCGACCGCACTGGAGGCGCTGATGGAGCGCTATGCGTCGCGCATCTATCGCCTGGCCCATGGAATCACCCGCAATGAAGCAGACGCGGAGGAGGTGGTTCAGGATGTGTTTCTGACCCTCTTCCGCAAGATCCATACATTCGAAGGGAGAGCGGCGCTGTCAAGTTGGCTCTATCGGGTCAGCACCAACGCAGCCCTGATCAAGCGTCGGGGGCAGCGGCTGGATCGCGAGGTTTCGCTGGAGGCCCACCTCCCGGCCTTCCTTTCCGACGGCCACCGGGCCGGCGACCGGGATTCGCTCCTGGCGGACTGGTCCCACACCCCGGAGGCCGAACTGTTGTCTGCCGAGACGCGGGCGATTCTGGAGCGGGCGATCGACGCCCTGCCGGGCCGGTACCGGGCAGTCGTGGTCCTTCGCGATGTCGAGGGACTCTCCAACGAGGAGGTAGCCGAGGCCGTGGGAGAGTCCGTCGCCTGCGTGAAGTCCCGCATCCATCGGGCGCGGATGGCGCTCCGCGAGCGACTGACCCGTGCGCTCAGATCCCCTCAGGCCGCGGCAGTCCGCGCCGGATAAGGAATCCGGGCTTCGTCGTGAGCTCAGCCCGAACGGGTTCCCTGGAAAGCCATTTCTGAGACAGTACACAAGGGGCGCGATCAAAGTGTTTTACCAGGTCGCCGAAGTCTGGGGCAGCCGGGAGGAGACCACATGAGTCCGGACGGACGCTATGACGTGATCATCATCGGGACGGGGGCCGGCGGTGGCACCCTGCTCCACGCCCTCGCACCCACGGGCAAGAAGATCCTGGTGCTGGAGCGGGGAGACTTCGTCCCGCGCGAGAAGAGGAACTGGGATTCACGCGCCGTCAACGTCGAGGGTCACTACAATACCAAGGAGGTCTGGTACGACAAGGACGGCATGCCGCTGCATCCCCACACCAACTACTACGTCGGCGGGAACACCAAGTTCTATGGGGCCGCCCTGTTCCGCCTGCGCCGGGAGGACTTCGGCGAGATCAAGCACCACGGCGGGATCTCGCCGGCCTGGCCGATCTCCTACGACGAGATGGAACCGTATTACACGCGGGCCGAGCGGCTCTACCACGTCCACGGGCAGCGCGGCGAGGATCCGACCGAGCCGGGCGCCAGCGCGCCCTACCCCCATCCGGCCGTGAGCCACGAGCCGCGCATCCAGGCGCTCCACGATGACTTCGTCCGGCTCGGCCACCGGCCCTTCCACGTCCCCCTGGGGATCATGCTGAACGAGCGGGACCGCCACCAGAGCAAGTGCATCCGCTGCGAGACCTGTGACGGGTTTCCCTGCCTGGTCGAGGCCAAGTCCGACGCCCATGTCTGCTGCGTCGAGCCCGCGCTGGCGTCCCCGAACGTCACGTTGCTCACCAACGCCTTTGCCACGCGGCTCGAGACGGGTGCCTCGGGCCGGGCGGTGACGAAGGTGCACGTGCGCCGGAACGGGGGGAACGGCGGCGGGATCTCCGAGGTCTTTTCCGCCGACGTCGTGATCCTCTCCTGCGGGGCGATCAACTCCGCCGCGCTCCTGCTCCGCTCGGCAAACGACAGGCACCCGAAGGGCCTCGCCAACAGGTCGGACACGGTGGGGCGCCACTACATGGGACACACCAACTCGGTGCTCCTCGCCGTTTCGAAGTGCCCGAATCCGACGGTCTTCCAGAAGACACTGGGCCTCAACGACTTCTACTTTACCTCGGAGGATTGGGAGTACCCCATGGGCCACATCTCCTTCGTGGGGAAGCTCGACGGAGTGGCCCTCAGCGCCGGCGCCCCGGCCATCACACCCGGCTTCACCCTGGAGCTCATGGCCAAGCACTCTCTCGACTTCTGGCTCACCTCGGAGGATCTCCCCGACCCCGACAACCGGGTGACGCTGGACAGGGACGGTAACATCGTCCTTGCCTACACCCCCAACAACCTGGAGGCCCACACGCGCCTGCGCGCGAAGCTCGAGAGCCTGATGAAGCAGCAGAGCAAGTGCTCTGTCCACGGGCACGAGTGCCATCAGGGGCTGTTCGCGCGCAGCCTCTTCATCGGGGAGCAGATCCCGCTGGCGGGCGTGGCCCACCAGTGTGGAACGATCCGGTTCGGCCGCGACCCGAAGACCTCGGCACTGGATGTGAACTGCAAGAGCCACGACCTGGACAACCTCTACGTCGTGGATGGGAGCGTTTTCGTCACCAGCGGGGCGGTGAACCCCGCCCTGACCATCATGGCCAACGCCCTGCGCGTCGGCGACCACCTGCGGGAGCGGCTGCGCTGAGAAGGGACCCTCTGCCATGAAATATGATGCCATCATCATTGGCTCCGGACAGGCGGGGAATCCCCTCTCGGAAAGCCTGACCGATCGGGGTCTGCAAGTGGCCCTGATCGAAAAGGCCCACCTGGGGGGAACCTGCATCAATACCGGGTGTACGCCGACGAAGACGATGGTTGCTTCCGCCCAGGTGTCCCACTACGCCCGCAACGCCGCCCGCTGGGGTGTCCACACCGGAGACATTCGGGTGGACCTCCCCAAGATCATCGCACGCAAGGACGCCATCGTCCGGAGCTTTCGCAGCGGGCACGAGCGCAAGGTCGAGAGCCGCGACAACCTGCATCTGTATCGCGGGCACGGCCGGTTCCTGAGCCCCCGGCAGATCGCCGTCGGAGAGCACGTGCTGGAAAGCGAGCGGATATTCATCAACACGGGAACCCGTACAGACCTCCCCCGCCTCGAAGGGCTGGACGGAATTGCTTACCTGACCAATGCGACGCTCATGGAGGTCCAGGAGATCCCGGAACATCTTCTCGTCCTGGGCGGGGGATACATCGGGTTGGAGTTTGGGCAGATGTTCTTCCGCTTCGGCAGCCGCGTGACCGTCGTTCACCGCGGCCAGGAGATTCTCACCCGGGAGGACCCGGATGTCGCCGGGGAGCTGCAAAAAGCGCTGGAGGCCGAAGGAATCCAATTCGTCCTGAACGCCCGGACGACCCGAGTGGCCGTACAGAACGGCCGGATCGCCCTCAGCCTCGATGCGGGCAACGGATCCCAGACGCTGACGGCATCGCATCTGCTGGTCGCCACCGGGCGGCGGCCCAACACCGATGACCTGGGATTGGAGAAGGCCGGGGTGGAAATAGACAAGCGCGGCTTTATCAAAGTGAACAGCCGCCTGGAGACGAACGTGCCCGGCATCTGGGCCCTGGGCGATGTGAAGGGAGGCCCGGCGTTCACTCACATCTCGTATGACGATTACCAGATCGTGTACGGGAATATGTTCGAAGGCAAGAACCTCACGGTCGAGAACCGCCTTGTCCCTTACTCCGTCTTCACCGATCCGCAACTGGGCCGGGTGGGCATGACCGAAAAGGAGGCCAGGGCGACGGGCCGGAAGCTGAAGATCGGGAAGATTCCCATGACTTGGGTCGCCAGGGCCATCGAACGGGATGAGACCGCCGGCCTTATGAAGCTCATCGTTGATGCCGAGAGCGACCGGATCCTGGGAGCGGCGATTCTGGCGACCGAGGGTGGAGAGCTGATCCAGACGCTGGGCACCGTCATGCTTGCCGGCGCACCCTACACGATTCTCAAGGGGGCCATCTACATCCATCCGACACTGGCCGAAGGCTTTTTTAGCCTGATGGATGACGTCAAACCGGTTGAGTAGCCTGTTCATCCCCCCCCTCTCCCCCCTCTCCTGTACCCTCTCCCCACCGGGGGGAGAGGGAGAGGGTGAGGGGAAGGGCGGTGAGTGCAGGAGCTGCGCATGAGATTCATGCAACGATCCCACCAACACCTCTACCAAGCCTTTTCGGCTCTCTACCTCTCCCTCGCCGCCACTCTCTTCGCGACGACGGCTTTGGCCCAGCATTCCCCAGCCCCCAATCCCCGGTCCCTGACCCCCGTAGTTACTGCCGTGGAATCCATCGGGATGACCGTCTCCGACATGGACCGATCCGTCGAGTTCTATTCCAGGGTGCTTACCTTCGAGAGGGTGTCTGATGTGGAGGTCTGGGGAGACGCGCACGAGCACCTCCAGGGGGTCTTCGGCCTGCGGATGCGGGTTGTGCGGATGCGCCTGGGTGATGAGTTCATCGAGCTGACCGAGTACCTGGCGCCGAAAGGTCGCCCGATCCCAGCGGACTCGCGGAGCAATGACCGCTGGTTCCAGCACGTCGCCATCATCGTGCGCGACATGGACCGCGCCTATGACTGGCTTCGCCAGCACAAAGTGCAGCACGCCTCCACCGGTCCCCAGCGCTTGCCGGATTGGAACAAGAACGCCGCCGGGATCCGGGCCTTCTACTTCAGGGATCCGGACGGGCACAACCTGGAGATCCTCCAATTCCCCGCAGACAAGGGCGACTTGAGATGGCATCGTCCGACAGACCGGCTCTTCCTGGGGATTGACCATACCGCCATCGTCGTGAGCGACACCGACGCGAGCCTGCGGGTCTACCGGGATATCCTGGGGCTGAGGGTGGTGGGCGAAAGTGAGAACTATGGCCCTGAGCAGGAGCGCCTGAACAACGTCTTCGGGGCGTGCCTGCGGATCACGACCTTGCGCGCAGGGGCAGGACCCGCCATCGAATTTCTCGAGTACCTTGCCCCTCGGGACGGCCGCCCGTACCCCGCTGATAGCCGGGCCAACGATCTCGCCCACTGGCAGACCCGCCTCGTAGCCACCGATGCAACCGCCGCAGCCCGGGCTCTGCGGGACGGGAAAGTTCAATTCGTGTCGCCAGGGGTGATCGCCATGCCTGATGGAAGGCTGGTATTCGGAAGGGGGGTCATGACCCGGGATCCGGACGGGCATGTGATGCAAGTGGTAGAGAGATGAAGCTGACGGCCTTGCCTCTTTGGATGGGGCGGAGGTGCTTCCTCATGGGATCTCAAGGACAGCTCCGCGAGGATCGCGTGACATTCAGGCGCCCACCGTGCACTTCCCTGCTCATTTCCCTCTGGATCGTTCTCGCTCTCCCCGGATATTCCCTTGGGGCAGGCCGGGGCGAAGCGGACCTGGAGGCCAGCATCCTGCGGGCCAAGCCGGGCGTCGTCCTGATCAGCAGCGAGGTGGGCGCCGAGATGACCCTCCGCTGTGGCCCGGGCGCCACCCGCACGCTGATGCCCGACCCACTGTACGAGACCGGCAGCGGTTTCATCATCCACCCGGACGGCTACATCGCGACCAATGGGCACGTCGTGGCACGCTCCTACGAAATGAACGAGCGGATGCTCGGCGACGAATTCCTGGAGAGAACGGCGGCCGAGGCCTGTGGAGCCGACCTAGCCGCGTTGCCGGAGGACCAGCGAAAGGCGCGTCTGCGCGCCATCATGGCCGATCCCGGGAATCGTATGCGAATCCGCCTGACCAAGAAGCTCCAGGTCCACCTGTCCACGGGAAAGATCTACGCCGCCCAGGTCCTGGCCTATAGTCCCGCCATCGATCCAGATGCCCCCAGGGGAGGCTCGAAGGGTGCCGGCGGCGACATGGGGCCGATGGACACTTCCGGGAAGGACATCGCCATCCTCAAGATCGCGGAGAGCAATCTCCCCACGGTCCGGTTGGCGGCCAACAGCACGGGCCTTCAGTTGGGCGAACAGCTCTTCATTCTCGGGTATCCGGGGGTGGTGCTGAACCACGACTTCCTCAGCCGGAAGTCGGCCCTGGAGGCGTCGGTGACGGTCGGCCGGGTCTCCGGGTTCAAGGTTGATATCACCGACCGCCGGGTAATCCAGACGGACGCCGCCATCTCGTGGGGGAATAGCGGGGGACCGGCGTTCAATCTCCGGGGCGAGGTGATCGGCGCCGCCACCTTCATCTCCACGACGTCGGAGGGCGACCAGGCCATCCAGGGATTCAACTTTCTCATCCCCGTGGAGACGGTCCATGCCTACGCGCGCCAGATCTCCCTGGTGCCGACCGCAGACAGTTCCTTCACGCAGAAATGGGAGCAGGCGGTAAACAGCTACTTCCAGGGGGATTACCGTGCGGCGGCCCGATCCGTGGAGGAGGCGGAGCGGATCATGCCGGGGTTCGCAGACCTCATGCGGCTCCGTATCGAGGCCGGGATGCGGGGGGAGGGTCAATCGGGATTCGGGGGGCGCGGCCTCACGGTGTGGATCGGGCTAGGGACCGGCCTGCTGCTAGCGGTTTTTGTCGTGGTCCTCTGGCGCGTCCCGAGGAGCAGGTTCTGGCGTCCCCGGGAAAGGGTGGAGCACATCTCCCCGGAGCAGGTTCGTCGCCGCCTGGACGGAGGATCGGCGGTGGCCCTATTGGATGCGCGCGGCGGCAAGAAGTTCACCGAGAGCCCTGTCCAGGCGGTAGGGGCGATCCGCTACGATGTTGAGAGATCGAGTCCCCAAGCGCTGCGGGTTCAGATCGCGCCAAGCGGCGAGGTGATCGTTTACTGTGACTGACCCGACGAGGCGACCAGCGCCCGGGTGGCGCTCCAGATGATGCAGGCGGGCTACAGCCGCGTCGCAGTGGTCCGGGGGGGATTCCAGGGGCTGGTGGAGGTGGGTGTGGCAGTGGCGCCGAAAGACATCACACCGACGACCGTCCCGGACAGCGAGGCGCGATCCGCCCAACGCCCGGCGTAGCCTACTGGTGGAGGCCCCCATGCCGGATCTCCGTGTAAGCGCCAGGCGGTCTGGCCCCGGCGCCGTCTGTTTCGGCGCGAGAGATTCGGGCCAGATGGTCGGTCTTCGCATCCCCGGGCGGCGTCGCCATACCAGAGGGAAGACCGAGATTTGGAAATGGCTTCCGGGTACGTGACCCGGATGACCACGTGATGCTGGTGATCCAGAGATGAAACTCGTCTCGGTCAACGTCGGCCTGCCTCGCGAAGTGACCCACAAGGGGAAGACGGTCACTACCGGCATCTTCAAGGAACCGGTGGCGGGCCGAATCCAGATGCGCTCGCTGAATCTCGACGGCGACAGACAGGCCGACCTGTCGGTGCACGGGGGGCCGAGTAAAGCGATCTACGCCTACCCGAGCGAGCATTATGCCTACTGGCGCCAGGAACTACCGGGGATGGATCTTCCGTGGGGGATGTTCGGGGAGAACTTCACCACGGAAGGACTGCTCGAGGGCCTGATGAACATCGGCGACCGGTTTCGGGTCGGGTCCGCCGAAGTGATGGTGACCGAGCCGCGGCTCCCGTGCTACAAGCTTGGGGTCAAGTTCGGGCGGGAGGATATCCTCAAGCGATTCCTTCAGAGTGGCAGGACCGGCTTCTACGTGGCTGTCTTGCGAGAGGGCGAGGTCGGCGCCGGGGATGGGATCGAGTGCATTGTTCGTGACCCGAACAACATCACCGTCCCGGACATCGTGCGGCTGTACGTTAATAGGAACTACAGCAAGGCTGACCTTGAGATGCTCCACCGCGTGGCGGCGTTCGAGGCCTTGCCCGAAAGCTGGCGGAGCTATTTTGCTGAGAAGATACATCTGGTGACCGGACGAGCGAGGTGAGGAACTCTTTCAAGGGCAGGTCATTATGCGCTCCCTTCAGATCGGCGTCATGGGCTCCGTGACAGCCCCACAGTACAAACAACGACTGCATGAGCTAGCCGAGAACGTCGGCCGCTGTATTGCAGACCAAGAAGCGGTCTATGTCTTTGGCGCCGAAGGGCACGACGGGCATCTGCCGGATGTGGCCTATCGGGGGGTAAGGGCACAGGGTGGCTGGGCGCTGGCAATCACCAAGGGGAAAGAGAAGAACCTTTTCCGGGACAACAACCGGATCGTGATCGTCCCCTCCGGCATGGTACATGGCAGTGGGTGGGAGGCGATCATCGCCTTGGCCTGCGATGCCATGATTGTGATCGGAGGCGGGGCCGGCAGTCTCCAGGAGGTGACGATCGCTTACCAGGCAGGCATTCCCATCGTCGCTCTCAGGGGGACGGGTGGATGGGCCGACAAACTCGCAGACGCCTCGCTGGACTATCGGGAGAAGGCCAAGGTGATCGGCGCGTCCGATCCTGCAGAGGCAGTTCGCCTGGCTTGCATGCTGGCAATGGAGCGCCTGGAGAAGACGCAATAGGGAGACTCTGTCATGAGTACAGCGATCCTGGATTGGGGACGGGAGATCTGCGGGAATCTCGCCACAGCGGAATCGCGGGAGTGGCTGTGCACGAACGGCATCGGCGGGTATGCCTCGGGAACGGCGTCGGGCCTTCTGACCAGACGATACCATGGACTCCTGATTGCCGCCCTGAAGCCCCCGCTGGGACGGACGGTACTCGTCACCAAGCTGGACGAGACGGCCGAATACGACGGCCTGAGGCGTCCCCTCTTCGCCAACCGGTGGGCGGACGGCACCGTTGATCCCCACGGTTACCGTAACATCGAGCGGTTCCGGCTGGAAGGTACGACCCCCGTCTGGACCTACGCCTGCGCGGACGCCTTGCTGGAGAAGCGGGTCTGGATGGAGCCGGGGGCGAATACCACCTATGTCCGCTACCGTCTGCGCCGGGGGCGCGGGCCGGTTGGCCTGGAGCTGAAGGCGCTGGTCGACTACC
Source organism: Candidatus Methylomirabilota bacterium (assembly GCA_016209725.1). Taxonomy (GTDB): domain Bacteria; phylum Methylomirabilota; class Methylomirabilia; order Methylomirabilales; family 2-02-FULL-66-22; genus 2-02-FULL-66-22. Next base: position 18,017 of record JACQVO010000166.1, read on the forward strand.
GCGATTACCATGCGACCACGCGGGGGAATGATTGGCAGATGGCGGTCGAGCCGGTCCCCAAGGGGATCCGTGTGACGGCGTTCCCGGAGGCGCAGCCCTTCGTCCTCTTGGCGGACGGGGGCGAGGTCCTCCCGGCGCACGCCTGGTACCACGGGTTCGACCTCGCCGCCGAGCGAGAGCGGGGACTTGATTCCCGCGAGGATCATCTCCACGCGGGGACCTTCCGGGCAATCCTCCATCCGGACGAGGCCGTGACCGTTGTCCTCTCGGCCGAGGCATCGCCGTCGCTGGATGCAGAGGCTGCGTGGCAGCGCCGCCAGCGGTACGAGAAGGAGCTTCTGGCCGCCTGGGCAAAGGGATGGCCCGCCGCCGAAAACGCGCCTGCCTGGATCCGGCAGCTCGTCCTCGCCGCGGATCAATTCATCGTCCGCCGCCCGCTCTCCGACGACCCGGATGGGATGTCGGTGATCGCCGGGTATCACTGGTTCGGCGACTGGGGGCGCGACACGATGATCAGCCTGCCCGGTCTCTCCATCTCCACCGGTCGGCCCGAGGTGGCAAAGCGTATCCTCACCACCTTTGCCCTTTTCGTGGACCAGGGAATGCTTCCCAATCAGTTTCCCGACGCCGGCGAGGCACCTGGATACAACACCGTGGACGCCACCCTGTGGTACTTCGAGGCGATCCGGGCCTACCATGCGGCGACCGGCGACGATGCCCTCCTCGAACAGCTCTTCCCCGTCCTGGAGGAGATCGTCCGCTGGCACCGGAATGGAACGCGCTATGGGATCGCCGTGGACCCGGACGACGGCCTTCTCCGATCCGGCGAGCCGGGCGTCCAGCTCACCTGGATGGACGCCAAGATCGGCGACTGGGTGGTGACGCCCCGGACGGGGAAGGCGGTGGAGATCAGCGCCCTCTGGTACAACGCGCTCTGCGCCATGCTGGACTTCGCCGGTCGGCTGGGACGCCCGGCCGATGAGTGGGAGGCGCTGGCGACCAAGGCCCGGACGGGATTCGCGCGGTTCTGGAACGAGACCGCCGGATATTGCTTCGACGTCATTGATGGGCCCGAGGGCGACGATCCGGCCCTTCGCCCGAATCAGATTCTTGCCGTCTCCCTCCCCGAGAGTCCCCGTCCCCCGGACCGGCAGCGGCAGGTGGTGGACGCCTGCGCCCGACATTTGCTGACCGCCTTCGGCCTCAGGAGCCTGGCACCCGGCCATCCCCAGTACCAGGGACGATACGGCGGGGGGCCCCGTGAGCGCGACGCCGCCTACCACCAGGGGCCCGTGTGGGGCTGGTTCCTGGGTCCCTTCGCTCTGGCACACCTGCGCGTCCACAAGGACCCCCAGGCGGCCCTTGCGTTCCTCGAGCCGATGGCGCATCATCTGGCCGACTACGGGGTTGGGAGCATTGCCGAGATCTTCGACGGGGACCCGCCCTTCACCCCGCGGGGCTGCATCGCCCAGGCCTGGAGCGTCTCCGAGACCCTGCGCGCCTGGCTGGAGATCGCGGGCGGCGCCCTTCGCCCCGGGGCGGCAGGCCGCCGAGAGTCTTCCCGCCCCGGGCGGGCGGTCTCGATGCGAGGACGGCCCGAGCGCCACCCCAAGACCCCATGACGTCGGAGACGATTCATTTCCTGCTCCGTCTCTCCCCCTCACATGCCGGACAGCCCTGCCTGCTACCTGTCCATCTCCCAGGCCGCCCTATGGCCGAATCTTTCCCCGCGGAGCAAGCGTCTTAGAAGAAGAAGGTAGAACGTGAACCTGGGAACGTCCCGCTGGCCCTGACTTCTCTCTCACGTTGGATAGACTCCCCGGGGCAATCGAATCGCCCCGTTGGGACGGCTTCGAGGGACGGGAGGAATGCGCGGTATTCGCGGCGCCCGGATCTCCCGCCTGGATGAAGATGGTCTTATAAGGAGTCTGCTGGCCATGCTGACGTCCGAGAAGGAAAGCCGTGCGGCCGCCGGTCGGGTGCTGGCCCGGCCCTC
>JACQVO010000161.1 GCA_016209725.1 Candidatus Methylomirabilota bacterium
GCCCGGGACCATGGACCCCCGCGGTCCCGGGTCGCTTCATGCCGCCTAGCCCCTCATCAGTGAGACCCTGGCTTGCGCCAACCTGCGAGCGCCCTCCGGATTCCGCGCCGGTAGCCTTCCGGCAGCGGCTCCCTCCGCAGGTCCGCCGGGCGGAGCCAGGTGTGCTCGGAATGCTCGCGGCTGATCGTCACAGCGCCGTTGCCTTTCATCCGGCAGGAGTACTCCAGGACGATAACCCTCTCGCTCCGCGTCACCCTATAGACCCAGGCATCCACCAGAGAGATCACCGAGACCAGCAGACCCGTCTCCTCCCGGATCTCCCGCACCACGGTCTCCTCTGGGGTTTCGCCTTCGTCCAGCCGGCCTCCGGGCAACTCCCACTCTCCCCGCTCGTTTTTCAAGAGAAGCACGCGTCCCCGGCGGATCAGCACTCCCTTGGCAGAAATCGGCAGGCGCATCGGCCCTCCATCAATGTCCGACACGATCAAGAGTGTATAACCCATCGTAATCCAAGGAGACGTGGAGGCATCATAGCTGGAAGCGCTGTCTTGACAAGTCGAAAGTCGGCCAGAGATTAGGAGACTCTGCATTGGTGGGGACCGGTTTCTTTCCTGACCCACGTGAGGTGTATTGACGATAAATGATGCAACTGGATCATTGACTACTCCTCGAGGCCTGGTATATGGTCCAGGTGTAAAGGATTACATAAAGCACTGAAAAGCATTACACCGCCCGATCCGAGTCCCGGCCTCGATCAGCAACGCCCACGTCAAGAGCCTGAGTAGGCCATGCCCCTTCGCCCCCACAAAGTCACCCGGCTCAAGGATGTTGCTGAGCGGGCGGGTGTGTCTACGGCCACCGTTTCCCGGGTCCTCAATGACCATGGACCAGCCAGCGAGGAGGCGCGCAGCCGTGTCCTTCGCGCGGTACAAGACCTCGATTACCACCCCAACTGGCTGGCCCGAAGCCTCCGGGGCCGCCGCACCAATACCATCGGCCTGGTCCTGCCGGACATCGAGAATCCGTTCTTCACCTCCCTGGTCAAGGGCGTCGAGCAGGCCGCCTCCGCCCAGGGGTGGAACGTCATCTTCTGTAACACCGACGAGGATATCCGACGGGAGGAGGCCCTGGTCCGAACCCTGATTGACCGGAAGATCGACGGCCTCATCCTGTGCCCGACAGCCGGACCCCACGACTACATGGCCCCGTACATGGAGCGGCGGCTTCCTGTCGTGACGGTGAACCGGGCGCTCCGAGATTTCCCCCTGCCTGCCGTCACATCGGACAATCTCCAGGGGGCATACGAGGCGACCCGCCACCTCCTGGCCAAAGGGATGCGCCGCCTGGCCCTCATCCTGGGGACTCCCAATCTCAGCACCACCGAGGACCGCCTCGCCGGCTGCCGGCGCGCCGCGCAAGAGTTCGGCTTGGCCCCGGAGGACCTGCTCCTGACGGTCGGCCACGCCCGAACCGCGCAGGGGTTCCAGGCCGCGCAGGATTGTCTGGACATGAGCCCGCGCCCGCAGGCCATCTTCGCCTTCAACAACCTGATGGCCGAGGCCGCCCTGATGGCGATTCACCGGCGGAGGATCCGCTGCCCCGCGGACATCGCCCTCATCGGCTTCGATGATTTTCGCTCTGCGGCCGCGTTGACCCCCCCGCTGACTGTCGTCGAGCAGAACCCGGCGGGTATCGGGACCAGGGCCGTGAAGGAATTGACGCGAATCATTGCAACCGGCGAGGCTACCCAGGCGCTCCACCTGATCCCGACCCGGCTGATCATCCGCGCCTCGTGCGGCTGCACCGCCCCGGCGGCATGAACTGCCGGTTACCCCAATGCCGTCGTCTGAGGACCGAATGAATCGAGGGCTCACGAGCCCGATGGGGATCCAGTTGGGAACCCGTGCTCCGCCAACGTGCGGTGGAGCGCCTGAGACCTCCGTCCGATGGAATCCCCTTCACGGGGGGAGAGGAGACGATCATGCGAAAGAAGAAGTATGTGCCACCCATGGGGAAGCACCAAGGGATCGGCCGGCGGAAGTTCCTCGGCGTGACGGCCGGCGCCACCGCCGCGCTCTCCTTGGGGACCTTCATCCGGAGTGGACTGGGCGCGGCCAAGGTGAACATCCTCACCTGGTCCAATACCCTGAACGCCATGGATGACGTTCTGCGCGAACAGGCCAAGCAGTACACCAAAGAGAAGGGCGTCGAGGTCAGCTTCGAGTTCATCAACCAGACCGACCTGCCGACCAAGACCGCGGCGGCCGTGGAGAGCGGCGCCGGCCCCGACATCATCACCCTGTGGAGCGACGGGCCGCACCTGCACGACAAGGCCCTGGTAGACGTAGACGATGTGACCGCATCCCTGGGGAAGGAGCTGAAGGGATGGACCAACATCGGCAAGGACATCGCCATCGTGGGCAAGAATTGGAAGGCCGTTCCGTGGGGGATCATCCCCATCGCCCTCACCTATCGTGAGGACTGGCTCAAGGAGGTGGGGTATTCC
>JACQVO010000162.1 GCA_016209725.1 Candidatus Methylomirabilota bacterium
CCCGCAAACTCCGAGGCGGTGTTGGCCAGATTCGCCAGCACCAGGATCGCCATGCAGCAGAGCGTGATGCGCAGGCCAAACCGTTCGCGGATGAGGTCGGCCAGGCCCCGGCCGGTCACCACGCCCATCCGCGTCCCCATCTCCTGGATCACCGCCAGGGCCAGCACGATGAAGGGCAGCGACCAGAGCAGGCTGTAGCCGTACTGCGCCCCCGCCACCGAATAGGTGGTGATCCCCCCGGCGTCCTGATCCACGCTGGCGGTGATGATCCCCGGCCCCATCACCATGAGGAACAGGAGCAGGCGGCGTCGGATGCGTCTCCAGCGGACGGCCATGGATCAGCCACGCCTCCGGACGGTCGGCCAAACGGCGCAGGGCGGACGCCCCAGGAGACCGGATGTCCGGCCCCCGGCGAGCGCGCGGCCGGTCCTCCCAGGGCCGCCCGGCCACCGCTAGATGAACCTTTTTACGGCCCGCTTCTTCCATATCATCGGGAGGATGAGGTTCAGGACATCGTCCACCGTGATGATGCCCAACATCTCACCCTCGCCGCTCACCACCGGCAGGGCCAGCAGGTTGTACTTGGTCTGGAGCTCCGCCACCTCGCGCAGCCCGGTCTCGGGCCGCACGCTGACGACCTCGGCGTGCATGATGTGCTCCAGCCGCCGGCCCGGATCGGCCAGGATCAGCTCCCGCAAGCTGAGGACCCCCAGCAAGCGCTCCTGGGGATCCGTCACGTACAGGTAGTAGATGGTTTCCGCTTCCTTCGCCTCATCCCGGATCCGCTGGACGGCCTCGGCCACGGTCAGGTTCGGGGCGAAGGCCACGTGCTCCGTGGTCATGAGGCCGCCTGCGGTATCCTCCTCGTGTTCGAGGAGCTCTTCGACCTCGTGGGCCTCCTCCGGCTCCATGGATTCCAGCAATTCCTCGGCCTTGGCCTCGGGCAGGTCGCTCAGGATGTCGGCCGCCTCGTCCGGCTCCATCTCCTCCAGGATGTCCGCGGCCTTCTCCGGCTCCATCATCTGGACCATGGACGCCTGGACCTCCGGCTCGGCCTCGGTGATGGCCTCGGCGGCCGTGGGCTCGTCCAGGGCGGCCAGGATCGCGGCCCGCTCGCTGGGGTTCAACTCCTCCATGATGTCGGCGATGTCGGCCGGGTGCAATTTGGCCAGCTTGGTGTAGACCGCCTGGCGTTTCGCCCGGGTCAGCTCGGTCTCCAGCGTATCCAGCACCTCCCATGCCACGACCTCGCGAGGAAGCTCCGCGCCGACGAGCGCGGCCAGGCGCTCGGCCAGGCGCTCGGATTTGAGATGCCGCAGAAGCCCCCGGAGCCCCCCCTCAACCCCCGTCACCTGGAGGCGTCCCTCGTGCTCTTCCAGCTCGATGTCGTTGACCCGGACGACCTTCTTCCGGGCGGTGTCCACCACCTTCTTGTCCAGCACGTTTTTGGCCAGGCGCATCTCGTCGGGACGGAGCGGCGCCGGGGCCAGGTTGGCCAGCGCGCTGCGCAAGCGGATGGGGGCGGGGGGCTCCAAGGGCAACGCAGCCACCAGGTCCCAGGGGAGAAGCCACTCCTCCCGGTCGGGTCGCCGGAGGCTGAACTTCGTCACCGGGGGTTTGACCCCCAGCGCGAGCACCACCAGATCCAGGAGGTGCCCGACGGTGATCCCCTGAGCGTCCAGGACGAGACGATGGCGCAACTGCGTGAAGGACAGGGCGGGCATGGCAGAACGATTTACTCGGTCGGAGCGGGGGCCCGGCGAATGGCGGAGCGGACCTCGTCGCGCGAGAGGCGCAGCCGGATATGACCCCGGGCCGGTTCGATCCGCTCAACAAAATCCCAATGGATCAAGTGCTGGTGCAGTCGCTCGTGCAGGGGGCGGAGTAGGCCGAAAAGGCCCCAGCGGGAGCCCAGCCGGGTCAGGAAGCCGCGCATCCCGGTGTCCATCCCCCAGAGGTGGAGCGCCCCGTCGGCGAAGTCCATGGCGATGTCATTCACCCGCTGGAGCTTGAGGCCGGAGCAGTCCACGACCTGTTGGTCCATGATATGTTTGCGCAGCAGGATCTGCCCCGCCTCCAAAGGGGAAGCCGCCAACTCGGTGCGTGTCTGGCGGAGCCGGATGCATCGCGGTTCCAGGGCCTCCACCGCCTCCCAGGCCAATACCAGATATCTGCCGGCAGGGGCCCCGGCGGCGGGTCGGGGCCGATGGGGTCGGACCACCAGGCGCTGCACGGCCGGGTGGCCCGAGGCGGCGCCGGGAAGTTCCGCGGCCAGGTCCAATACGGCCCCCACCGGATGGCCATCACAGTCCACGACCTGCTTATAGAGCAGGTCCCGGTAGAAGCTGACCCCTCCACGGCTGGCCATGCGGATCGCCTCCTCCGGATCGGATCGGCCTCGACTAGCACCCCGCTTCCGCGTCGCGCTCTTTGTACTTCGCCCCCCGGAGGCTGTCAATCTTTTTGTCGAAAGGGACGAAAGAAAAAGCGCGAATTTGCTGGACGGAGGTTGGCGAAGGATGGCACGGCGATGCGCAGCCTCGCAATGCCGTCGCGACACTGGGGGACAAGCGCGCACAGCGCGTTCCCGCCGGCCTTCAGGCTTGACGCAAAAGGCCATGCTGACTATCATGACTATATTGGGGATCATGCCTCATAGGGGAGCTACAGATGAAAAGAGACACGGTGAGCGTTGCAGAAGCCAAGAAGAGCCTTTCTGATCTTCTCGGCAGAGTGGCCTATGCCAAAGAGACCATCACCATTAGCCGTCGGGGTAAACCCATGGCGAAGTTGGTACCGATCACGGGAGACAAGACCGCGCCTCATCCCGCAGATGTTCGGGGATGGCTGGATGAGGACGAGGCCTTTTTCGCAGCAGTGAATGCCATCGTTGGAAATCGTCGAAGACACATCCCGCGCGGTCTGCGTCGGCGGAGGAGATAGTCCATGTACCTGCTCGATACGAACGCGCTCAGCGAGCTGGTCAAGAAACGTCCGCATCCCGGTTTTATCCAGCGGCTCCGGCGCCATCCCGCCGACGCCTTCTTTACCTCCTGCATCTGTGTGATGGAGCTGCGGCAGGGCGCAAGTGGGCGCGTGGACACCGAGTCGTTCTGGGGGCGGATCGTTCGCGACGTGGTCACTCGATTCAGCATTCTGGGATTCGGCACCAAAGAAGCGATCGTGGCCGGTGATCTATTGGCCCACTTGGCCAAGCGGGGCGAGGTGATCGGCCTCGAAGACGTGCTGATTGGGAGCACTGCGTTGGTGCGCGACTTCACCGTGGTAACTGCCAATGTGCGCCATTTCCAGCGGATCCCCGACCTCCGGGTCGAAAACTGGATACCCTCCCGCACCTGAACTGCGTTCCGACCTTTGCCAGCTTAAGAATTCCGGATTGTGGAGAAAAGAACACTCGGAAGCAACGTCCCGGTTGCCGATCACCGAAGATTTTGATACGTTTGTCTCCAAGACCCGCTGGCCACCGATCGAATAGAATCCGGGAGGCTCCGGCCTCCCGGTTGCGCGGCTCTGGGACTGGCTGCCCACCGTTCACCCAGGACCTTGCTGTTTAATAACGTTTAACCTTTCCCGGCACGATCTAGTGCCCCGAAAGGAAGACGGGGGGATTGACCTCGCTCGGGTGACGGCTATCCGAATCCTGGAGGTCACGGACTACCATGGGTGAGAAAGCGCTCGCATTCACGCCAGACTATGCGGTACCGCCGGGGGAGACCCTCCTGGAGACACTCCAGACACTGGGGATGTCCCAGG
>JACQVO010000171.1 GCA_016209725.1 Candidatus Methylomirabilota bacterium
GGGCCCTCGCCGGCCCCTTTGTATTTCCCCTCCTTGACCTCGGTCACCCGGGCGCAGGCGATGGTGCAGGCAAAGCAGCCCTTGTTCTTGATCAGGATCGTGTCGGCGATCGTCTCGCCGCTCACCTTGTCGGCCCCCTCGAACATGCCCTGCTGGAAATTTCGCGTCGGCAGGAACCCGTGGGCATTGATCACGTTCACCAGGACGGGCGTTCCGTACTTGGGCAGGCCGCCGCCCGTGACCGGCGAATCCTTCAACTTGTTGACCACTGCCAGACAGGCCGCCATGAACTCCCTGGGCCGGGCCACCTTGACCGACTGGAAACCCTTGGCCACGACCGCCTTCAGGTTCTTGGAGCCCATCACCGCCCCCACGCCGGAGCGGCCGGCCGCCCGGTGCTTGTCGTTCATCACGGCGGCGGTTAAGGCCAGCTTCTCCCCGGCCGGACCGATGGAGCAGACCTTGGCTTCCTCGTGGGTCTCGGCCTTGAGGCGATCCTCGGTCTCGTGGGTCGTCTTCCCCCAGACCTTGTCGGCCGGGCGGATCTCCACCTTGTCATTGTTGAGCCAGAGGTAGACCGGCGCCTTGGCCCGCCCCTCGAAGTTGATCAGGTCGTAGCCACAGAACTTGATCTCGGCCCCGATGTAGCCGCCGGAGTTGCTGCAGGCGATGGCCTCCGTGAGTGGCGACTTCGTGATCACCATGTAGCGGCCGCCTGTTGAGGCATTGGTCCCCGTGAGCGGACCGGTGGCCATGAGCAGCTTGTTTTTTGGGCTCAGCGGATCAACCTTGGGGTCGATCTCGTCAACGAGTATCTTGGTGCCCAGGCCGCGCCCGCCGATGTAGGCCCGGATGAGCTTGGGGTCGATTTTCTCCTTCTTGTAGGTCCCCTTCGTGAGGTTCACGCGAAGGATTTGCCCATGCCAGCCGCCCATCAGACCGTCACCTCCTTATACGTCTCTTTGAGCTTCAGGGCCGTGGCCATCTGCCGCATGCGCACCTCGTTATCCTCGTCCAGGTACTCCAGGGCTTTCGGCGTGCAGAACTTCACGCACTCCGGATCGCCGTCGATCGACAGGCAGTGATCGCACTTCTCCGCCTTGCCCTTCTCCGGGAACAGGACGATGCTGCCGAAGGGGCAGGCCAGGACGCACATCTTGCATCCCACGCACTTGTCATCCAGGACCTTGTAGGCCATGGTCGCCTGGTCCCGCACGATGGCGTTGGTCGGGCAGATCTTCGCGCACCAGGCCTGGTCGCACTGGGTGCAGGTGGTGGGGATGTACAGGGCCTCTTCCAGGAAGATGTTCACCTGGATGCGGGAGCGGCTGGGATTGAACTCGCCGTAGTGCTTCATGGAGCACGCGAGCTCACACGCCCGGCAGGCCGTGCATCGCTCCGGATGAATCACCAGGACTTTTGCCATTGCGACCTCCCTTCTGATGGCCTTCGCTGGCCTACCCCTGGGCTCTCTCGGGAGAAAGTCAGCCCCGAGCGAGCGATGGGTGGCTCGCTAGGGGACGCGGTTCTTGCGGATTGGCAGTCCAATACTCCGAAGTGGAAAATGGCACCGGAGGGTCGGCCGGCCTGCATCGTGATGACCTTTTTCGCGGACGTGGTGGAAAACGGGAAACCGCCCCGTGGCCGGGGAGGCGCGCGAGCTTTCGTCCTCTTCGCAAGGAGCGGAATGACATTGTGTATCTACACCTCTGGACTCCCGTATGTCAAGGGGATTTCCACGCGTGATGTCGGACCCCGTGGGCGGGGCTCAGGGATGTGGGCTGAGGGGAATTTGTTCTTGAGAAATCGGACGCATGCGCTCTTGGGCGCCGATCTCGTTCCGAACATTCTGGGCATCCGGCTCGTGCAGTGACTCCCGAATTCTTCGAACAGTTCCGTTCACCCTGAGCCCGTCGAAGGGTGCGGATTCCGGGCTTCGTCGTGAGCCCCTCAGCCTGAGCTCGGGACGAAGGCTCAGCCAGACCGGGCTCCCTGTGAAGCCATTTCTGAGTCAGCACACTACGCAGTTGGACTCGGGCCGACGCCGGCGAATGGGAGGATCACGGTGAAGGTGCTTCCCCGGCCCTCGCCCTCGGATACGGCCCAGATCCGGCCGCCGTGGAGCTCGACCAGCTTCTTCGTCAGGGCGAGCCCGAGGCCGGTCCCGTTGTGCTTCTGGGCCCGGGTCGCCTCGAGCTGGACGAACTCCTGGAACAGGCGAGGGAGGTCCTCGGCCTTGATGCCGATGCCGGTGTCCGCGACGGCGAGCTCCAACCACTCGCCAGTCGCGGGGGTCGGGGATTCGGAATCGGTCCCTGGCCCCTGACCCCGGACACCCGTATTGCGGTAACCGTGATCCGCCCGCCGTCGGGGGTGAACTTTGACCGCATTGCTCAGTCCCTGATGGTCAGGGCGAGAAACTCATCGCGGGAATAGCCGTAGTGGCGAATGGCCGCATCGTTCACGGCAAGGAAGGCGAGGGATTCGAGATCATAGACCCACATCGGATGTGGGTTGGTCTCAAAGAGGAGGCGGTATCGCTCTTCTGAAGCTCGCAGCTTCTCCTCCGCCCGCCGGCGCGCACTGATGTCGTGGTCGATGCTGACGAAGTGGGTGATCTCCCCGCGCTGGTCCCGAACCGGGGTGATGGTCTGCTCCTCGGTGAAGATGCTCCCGTCCTTGCAGCGATTGGTCATCTCCCGCTGCCACACCCGGCCGGAGAGGATCGTCTCCCAGAGCTCCCGGTAGAACACCTGACCGTGGTTCCCCGATTTGATCAGACGCGGATTCTGGCCGAGAGTTTCTTCCGGGGTATACCCGGTGAGACGGGTGAAGGCGGGATTCACCCAGGTGATGCGGCCTTCCCGGTCGGTGATGACCACGGCGTTCGCGGCCGATTCCAGGGCAACGCTTTGCAGGCGGAGTTGTTCCTCGGCCCGCTTGCGTTCGCTGATGTCCCGGATGGTGGCGGAAAAGAACCGGTCCTGCCCTGTCTGCCACGCGGCGAGGGAAAGCTCCAGGGGAAATTCGCTGCCGTCCCGCCTGAAACCGTGCATCTCGACCGTCTTTCCAAGAATCCGGGACCCGCCCCCGGACCACAGGCGCTCCTCCATGGCGGCTCGCCGCAGGGGACGGACCACGACCCACCAGAGGAAGGGGGCGCTGAGGATGACCAGCATGGCAGCATCTGCCGAGCCCGCGGCCAAGGTGCTCCTGTACAGGGGCAGCATCTCCACCAGGAGCATCGTGGCCACCTCGGCCAGGAAGATGATCCCCAGCACCTTGAGGAAGACGTGCCAGGGAGAGGGCAGGTGGGTGGGTGGTGTGTCCGGTTGCTTCATGGGTGCGACCCTTCCGGGACTTGGTCGGGTCCAGCCCTATTGCCGGGACTGGTAGCGACTGCCGCCGGATCTGTCGCAGCCGCCAGCGACAGACCCGCCGCCTTTCGGGAGACCTGCGTTCGTCCTACTCGAGTGATTGGTTCCCTTCGGTACGATGAATACTGGACCGATGTGTGTATCCAGACGCGGTGGGGAATGAAATGGGCTGTCCGGACCCAACCGATCCCTACGGGACAGCAGCCGAGCAGTGGTGTACCGGACTTTGTGACTTTGTACCGTGAATGACCGGGAGGGTCAAGGAAAAAGGGAGGATGCGGCTTCTCAGGGGCCGTCAGATGAGCTGGGATGGTGTCCCCACTCTACGCGCCCTGAGTCAGAGCGGCCAGCCAAACCCCCTAGACCCCGGTATCTGCGGTCGCTTGACTGGGGGAGGAGGGCGTGCTATCCCCCCTTGCCAAAGGGCTGTTCCTGAAGCAAGGCGGGGGGGGTGTGGCGAGCCGATCCGGGCTGTTCCGGACGATCGAGTCGGTCGTGCGCCAGCGGTGCCCGCGCTGTCACGGGGGGCGGATGTTCCTCGGCTGGGTCCGGATGTATGCCGCCTGTCCGGTCTGCCGGTACGTCTTCGAGCGGGAGCCGGGGTACTTCGTCGGCGCCATGTACGTGAGCTATGCCCTGGCGGTCCCCACGCTGATCCTGGTCGCCGTCCTGGTGCACTGGCTGTGGCCGAACTGGTCCGGCCTGACCATCCTGGGCGCGGCGCTCCCGTTGTTCCTGCCGCTCGCCCCCATCATCTTCCGCTACTCGCGGGTGATCTGGGCGCATCTCGACTGGATGGTGGATCCATCGGCGGGGTCGGGTTATTGAGCCTTACTCGCCGGAAGGATGGATAGCCGGGAGCGTCGTCGGGTCCTTCTATCACTCTGGGCGCAGTGCGAAAGGTAGGATCACCGCAAAGGTACTCCCCCGCCCCTCGCCATCGGATTCGGCCCAGATCTGACCCCCGTGCAACTCAACGAGCTTTTTTGTTAGCGCCAGCCCGAGGCCGGATCCTTCGTGGTGCTGGTCCCGGGTGGTCTCGAGTTGGACGAACTCCCCGAAGAGCGTGGGGAGGTCCTCCGCCCGGATCCCGGCGCCGGTGTCGGTGACCCGGATCTCTAGCCAGGGGCCGGGGGTTGGTCCGCCAGCGGCGGAC
>JACQVO010000028.1 GCA_016209725.1 Candidatus Methylomirabilota bacterium
CCCTTCCGCAATCCTGCCAAGGCCTCTCCTGTCAGTTCTGCCGGCCGGGGGACCTCTCGGCGGGGGCGTTCCGGTCGGACAGGCGGGCCAGAACAGCCACGAGATGGTCCTGCACCACGGTCAACCGCGTCCCGACCTCGACCGCCTCCAGCGCCTGCTGCCGCGTCTCGGCATCCGTGATGGCCGCCCCGGCGATCCGATCCACGATGATGCCTGGATCCTTGACCCCGCTGAAGATCTTGGTGGTCTCGCTCTGACCCTTGTGCACCTCCGATAGGATCCGCAGGTAGAACACCTTGAGGCGTTCCACCCGGTCGGCCAGCCCCTTGGGGTCCGCATCGAGGTATCGGTCCGGTAGCGGCCGGGCGCGGACCAGCCGATAGGGTTTGTCGGAGGGCAGCTCGGTCGTGACGGCGATGCGCATCGTCCCGCGCAGCAGGATATTGAAGCGCCCGTCGGCGAGTTCCTCCTGCTGGATGATCTCCCCCGCCCCCGCGATGGGGTACACCGGAGGGCGGCCGTAGTAATCCTTCTCCCAGCCGGGCTTCAGGAGCGCCATGGCAAGGCGCTTTTCCCCGGCCAGACAGTCGCGCACCATCTGGCGATAGCGCGGCTCGAAGATATGCAGCGGCAGGAGCGTGTGGGGGAACAGCACCACGTCCGGCAGCGGGAAGATTGGAATGTGAATAACGGCACTCATGGGTCGTCAGCGGCAGCCCGAACCGTCCGATTCCGAAGATGATCAGTGGCGCTAAGATACCACGCCACAGAAAGACACGGAAGCAGAAGAACGGCAGCGATCGGCCAGAGGGCGATGACGCCAGCCCCGCCAGGGACCGCCTCGTTCCCTCGGGCCGCCTCTCGCCCGCTCTACATGATGCTTCGCACCAGTCCTCCGTCCACCTGGACCGTCACCCCCGTGATGTATCTGGCGCGGTCCGAGGCCAGAAACACGATCATGCCGGCGACGTCTTCCGGATCTCCAATCCGACCGAGGGGGACCTCCGCCTCCCGTAGCCGCTTCGTCTCTTCGAAGCTCTTTCCCAACCTCTGGCCCCACACGGTCAACATCTGCCGCTGGCGGTCGGTCATGATGAGGCCCGGAAGGACGTTGTTGACGCGGATCCTGTCTTTGGCCAGCTCCAGGGAGAGGGACTTCGCCAGACCGATGACGCCGGAACGGATCGAATTCGACAGGATCAGGTTGTCCACAGGGGTCTTGACCGAGATGGACTGGAGGTTGATGATCGCGCCGCCACCAGCCCTTCGCATGTGGGGCAGGACTTCGCGCACCAGGCGGACCGTGCTGAGGAGGTTCAGCTCGAAGGCCGATTGCCACCTGGCATCGTCCATGTCATCGAACACGCCCGGGGGCGGACCCCCGGCGTTGCTCACCAGGATGTTCACCGTGCCCCAGCGCGCCACGGTCTCCCGGACGACCCGCTTGACGTCGTCATACCTGGTCACGTCGGCCGGCACCGCAAGCACCTCGGCCCGCCACCTCTCCCGGACCTCCTGGGCGGCGTTGCCCAGATCCGTCTCGCCGCGGGCCAGCATGGTCACTCGCGCCCCTTCGGCGGCCAGTCCCATGGCGGCGGCCTTGCCCATCCCTTTGCTGGAGGCGGCCACGATGGCCACCTTTCCCTTCAGGCCAAGATCCATATGACCCCCCAAGAGAGCCTCAGCCTCGAGCACCTCGCCCAATCCCCCTCCCGCAGAGAGGGGGATTCGCCGAGGCCGCCAATGGTTAAGGACGAGATCAACCCGCACCTGGCAGGCGTTGGGGATTATACTCGGGCGCCTGTCTCCCACCAAAGAGAAACGAGTACGGACAAAGTGCGCGGCCAGTGAGAGTTTCCACTTGATAGCCCCTGCCCCCGGGTGTTCAATTGGCTCAAAGGAGCCCGTGTTCCGCTGCGCCGACGAAGAGCTGAGGGGACCCAGAAGAAGGAGCCGACACATGAAGGTTGCCGCCGCGGTCGCCGAGATCCTGAAACGCGAAGGGCTGGAGTTCCTCATCGGATACCCCGTCAATCCCATCATCGAGGCGGCGGCTCAGGCCGACGTCCGGACCATCATCGTCCGCCAGGAACGGACCGGCCTGCACATGGCGGATGCGGTGGGCCGGCTGTCCTCCGGACAGCGGATCGGCGTCTTCGCCATGCAGCACGGTCCCGGGACCGAGAACTCCTTCGGCGGCGTGGCCCAGGCGTGGAGCGAGTCGGCGCCGATCGTCGTCCTGGCCGCCGGCTACCCGCGCCGGCTGACCAACATCCCGCCCTACTTCAACGCCTTCGTGAATTTCCGGAACATCACCAAGTGGTGCGAGCAGGTCACCTGCGCCGACGCCATCCCGGATGCCCTGCGCCGCGCCTTCACCCAGGTCCGGAACGGCCGCCCGCGGCCCGTCCTGGTGGAGATCCCGACCGATGTCTTCCCCGAGGAGGTGCCCGAGCCGTTCACCTACCGCCCCACCTTCGGGACGCGGTCGGGTCCCGACCCCCGGGCCGTCGCCGAGGCGGCCCGGGTCCTCGTCGAGGCGGAGCGCCCCGTCATCTATGCCGGGCAGGGGGTCCATTATGCCCGCGCCTGGCAGCCGCTCCGGGAGCTGGCGGAGCTCCTGGAGGCGCCGGTGACGACGAGCCTCCAGGGCAAGAGCGCCTTTCCCGAGGACGACCCCCTGTCGCTGGGATCCGGCGGGCGCTCCCTCCCGAAGACCGTCCACACCTTCCTGCAGCGGGCGGACGTCATCCTCGGCATCGGCTGCCGCTTCGCGACGAGCAATTTCGCCGTCCCCATCCCCCGGGGCAAGGTCATCGTCCACGCCACGCTGGATGCCGCCGACCTCAACAAGAGCGTCCCCGCCGACCACGCCCTGATCGGAGACGCGGGGCTGACGCTCGAGGCCCTGCTCGCCGAGGTCGGGGAGCGTCTGGGGGGATCCCCCCGGGGCAGGCACGGCGCGGTCGCCCGGGAGATCAAGACCATCAAGGCGGAGTGGCTCGCGGCCTGGATGCCGAAGCTGACCTCGGACGAGATTCCCCTCTCGCCGTACCGCGTGATCTGGGACCTGCTTCACACCGTGGACCGGGCCAGCACCGTGATCACCCACGATGCGGGCAGCCCGCGGGACCAGCTCTCCCCGTTCTGGGAGACCGTCGCCCCCCTGACCTATCTCGGCTGGGGCAAGACCACGCAGCTCGGGTACGGGCTCGGGCTGATGATGGGCGCCAAGCTGGCGGCCCCGGAGAAGCTGTGTGTCAACGTCTGGGGGGATGCGGCCATCGGTTTCACCGGCATGGACTTCGAGACCGCCGTGCGGGAACGCATTCCCGTCCTGTCCATCCTGCTGAACAACTTCTCCATGGCCATGGAGCTGCCCGTCATGCAGGTGGCAACCGAGAAGTACCGCAGCACGGACATTTCCGGCAACTACGCCGAGATGGCCCGGGCCTTCGGCGCATACGGAGAGCGGGTGACGCAGCCGGGCGAGATCATCCCCGCCATCCGGCGCGGGATCCGGAAGACCCAGGAGGGCGTGCCGGTCCTGCTCGAATTCCTCACCGCCAAGGAGATCGAATTCTCGCTGTTCAAGTAAAGCGCACCTGCCGTCCCCGGACCTCCGCGGCCGCCCGCCCGGGGCCGGAATCGGCGCGCCTGCCGCGCCTCGCCCGCCCCTTGTTGGAAAATTCCCCTTGACACCAGGAACAGGGGTTGATATGTAGTAAAACTACAACCGACATTCGCTCGGGTTACCCCGGCTGGTGAGGCCATGCAGCGCCGACAGAAAGCACAGCCGCTTGCCATCCCCGGGAGGGCGCGGGGGGTGCTGACGAGGGCCCGGGAGCGGCTCGACGACCTTCGCGACTCCGAGAAGAAGGTGGCCCAGTCCGTCCTGAGCGCTCCCGACAGGGTCATCTACCAGTCCATCAGCGAGCTGGCCGAGAACGCGGGAACCAGCGAGCCCACGGTGCTCCGCTTCTGTCGCGCCCTGGGCTTCCGGGGATACCACGACCTGAAGATCCACCTGGCGCAGGATCTCGTCCCCGAGGTGAAGCAGATCCACGAAGACGTCAACGCCGGGGACGACGCCGCCTCGCTCGCCCGGAAGGTCTTCACCGCGAATGCCATCGCGCTGAACAGCACCCTCGACATCCTGGATCCTGCCATGGTGGACAAGGCCATCCGCGCCCTGGCCGCGGCCAAGCGGATTGAGTTCTTCGGTCTGGGCGGCTCCGGGGCGGTGGCCATGGATGCCTACCACAAGTTCTTCAGGCTCGGGATCCCCTGCGCCTGGCACAACGATTCCCACATGCAGGCCATGTCGGCGGCCCTGATGACTCTCAGACACGTGCTCGTGGTGATCTCCCACTCGGGATCTACGAAGGATATCGTGGAGGCCCTGGAGATCGCCAAGGGCGGCGGCGCCACCACCATCGCCATCATCAGTCACCGGAAGTCCCCCGTGGCCTCCATGGTGGACATTCCCCTGTGCGTCCACGCCAAGGAGACAGGCTTCAAGCCGGAACCCATGTCCTCCCGCATCGCGCATCTGTGCGTGATCGACGTCCTGGCGGTCGGCGTGGCCCTGAAGCGGCGCGAGGTGGTGGCGGCCACGCTCCAGAAGACGCGCAGGGCGCTCGTGAACAAGCGGTACTGACGGCCGAGCGGAGGTGGCGCATGTCGCTGAGTGGCTTTGAACGGGTCCTGGTCGCCGGCAACCGGGCCGTCATCTTCCTCATGATGGCCGTGATGGCGACGCTGGTGTTCGTCAACGTCATCACGCGGTACGTCTTCAACTTTTCGATCATCTGGGCCGAAGAGGTCTCGCAGTACCTGATGGTCTGGATCGCCTACCTGGGCGCCGGCCTCGCCCTCCGCCAGGGGCGGCACGTGGCCATCGAGATGTTCCAGGACCGCGTGCGGGCCCCCCTGGGCAGAGCGCTGCGGGCCGCCATTGCCGGGATGATCCTGGTCTTCCTCGCGGTGCTCGCGGTCCTCGGGTTCCAGTTCGTGGCCTTCGCCTGGGTCCAGGAGACCCCGGTTCTCAACATCTCCCTGGGCATCCCGTACCTGGCCGTGCCGATCGGGGCCATGCTGTTCGTTCTGCACCTCGGTTTCGTGTTCCGGGGCTACGTGCAGAAACAGTTCGAGCCCGTCCACGTCCTGGACGAGTTGGCCGAGACGCAGGGGTAGGGCATGGGCACCACGCTCATCGTCACGTTCCTTATCGGGCTGTTCATCGGGCTCCCCGTCTCCTTCGCCATGGGCATGTCCGGCTTCCTGGCCCTGCTCATCGAGGGAAAGCTCTCTCTGCTCACCGTCCCCCAGCGCTTCTTCAACGGCATCAACTCGTTCCCGCTCATGGCCGTGCCCTTCTTCATTCTGGCTGCCGACCTCATGACGGCGAGCGGGATCACCCGGACCCTCCTCACCTTCTCCAACAACCTGGTCGGCCACATCCGGGGCGGCCTCGGACACGTGAACGTGCTCACCTCGATGCTCTTCGCCGGCATCAGCGGGTCGGCCCTCGCGGATGCCGCCGGACCCGGGGCGATCGAGATGCGCATGATGCATCGGGCGGGCTACGATCAATACTACTCCGCCGCGCTGAGCGCCGCCACCGCGACCATCGGCCCCATCATCCCGCCCAGCATCATCATGGTGATCTACGCCATCACCGACAACAAGGTGACCATCGCGGGCCTGTTCCTGGCGGGGGTGGTCCCGGGGATCCTGCTCGGCATCGCCCTCTCGATCACCAACCACATCATCGCCATCCGCCGCCACTACCTGTTCCGCTCCCCGCTCGTCACCTGGCGGGAGCGGCTCCTCAGCATGGGGCGGGCGGTGCCGGCCCTCCTCATGCCGGCCATCATCATCGGCGGGATCCTGAGCGGCGTCTTCACCGCCACCGAAGCCTCGGCCGTGGCGGTCTTCTACGCCCTGATTGTGGGATTCTTTGTCACGAAGCACCTGACGCTCCGCACCCTCCCCAAGGTGGTCGTGCAGAGCGCTCTCGTCACCTCGGCGGCCCTGCTCATCGTCTCCATGGCCTCGCTCTTCGCGGCCATCCTCACCCTGGCCCAGGTTCCGCAGGCGGTGGCCGCCTTCATCGCCGGGATCACTCAGGATCCCATGACCGTGTAGATCCTTATCGCCGTCTTCGTGCTCATGTGCGGCATGTTCATCGACACCTTGCCGGCCGTCATCATCCTCGTGCCCATCCTGGCCCCCGTCGCCGACCAGGTCGGCCTGAACCCCCTGCACTTCGCCATGGGGATCGTGCTCAACCTGACCATCGGGATGATCACGCCGCCGGTGGGCGCGGTCCTCTTCATCATGACAGCGGTAGGGCGGCTGCGGTTCGACAAGCTCTCGTGGGCCGTCATGCCGCTCCTGTCGGCGGAACTCGTCGTCCTGGCGCTGGTGATCTACGTCCCGGCGATCAGCCTGACCCTGCCCCGATGGTTCGGGTTTGGCCATTAACTTCGAAGGGAGAAGGAGGAAGCGCCATGAGGTGGAGAAGCCGGTATCTCATCGCTCTGGCCGCCATGCTGCTCGCCGTTCCGGCGGCAGCCTTGGCCCAGCAAAAGGTCCTGAAGTACGCCCATTTCCAGCCCGCCAGACCCGACCAGCCGAAGCATGCCGCGGCGCTGGCGTTCAAGGCGCACGTGGAGGCCGGCTCCGCCGGCACGCTCCAGGTACAGATCTTCCCGGCCGGCCAGTTCGGGAACGACGCTGTGACCATGGAAGGGCTCCGGCTCGGCACGCTGGAGATGGCGGTGGCCCACGACGGCGCCATCGCCGTGGTCTACAAGCCCATCGGTGTGCTCGGCATCCCCTTCCTCTACGACAGCCACGAACACGCATGGCGGGTGTACGAC
>JACQVO010000175.1 GCA_016209725.1 Candidatus Methylomirabilota bacterium
GCTTTCAGCCGATCAAGGGACACGGCTTTCCCGGCGGCCGTGAGCGTGGTCTTGTCCGTCACCTCGGCGCCGACTCGGAGCACCTCTTTCCCCAGGGGGACATCCACCACCAGCGTCCGGCTCGCCGGCACGACGGCAATGACGGTGCCCACCAGCCCTGCCGGCTCCTCGGCCGCGGCCGACTTTTCCGGCGCTGCCTTGGTCTCTGCGAGGGCCTCCGCCTTCTTCTCCGCCTCGCCGGCCGATGCCGGCGCAAGCGGCAGCCCGGCCAGGAGCAGGGCCCACCCGAAGACCATCAACCTGAAAACCCTCCATTTCATGGCACACCTCCGTGAGCGAATGGATCGCGTCGTAGCGGCGGGCCATCCGCGCCCCGGATGACCCGACGGATCCAGCGACAAACCTGGAGCAGGTCTTCCCCGGAATGGCGCGCAGGTCAGAAAGCCGGCCGACTATTGAATCGGCTCCACGAGGATTACCTCGCCCCACCACTTCTCTTTCTGCGTCGCCGCAATGTCCTGCTTGGTGGTCTCCTTGGGCGTCGCGCGCCACACGGATTCCTGGACCCCCTCCATGACCTCGGATGTCCGCGTCTTATCTCCGCTGAGGCTTTCCAGGCTCCCGATCGCACCGCGACGATCCAGCGATGCGAGGCGTCCCTGGATCGCCCGCCGCTCGGCCAGGATCTGCGCAGCCAACGTCCACTTTGACGGTGTCTGTCTGCGATTCCGGTCCATGGCGTGCCCGCGCGAAACCCCTTCCATCCATCCTTCCGGGTTTGCACGCTCGCCCGACGTCGGGATGGGCTGTGTGCGGCAATCGCCGGGGAACAGTTGCCAGTCGATCGGCCGGATCAGACGGGGCGACCTGTGATGCCCCAACCGAACATACCCAGCACTGCGGCCAGCAGGAGCGCCTGGACGATCCACCCTATGAGGCACACGCCCACGGCACGAGGGGTGCTGGTGAAGTCGAGGGCCTGCCGGACCGCGATGACCATGGCGATCAACATCCAGACCGCTGCCACGAGAGAGACGATCCCGGCAAGCCCCGGGATGATGCCCAGGACACGAATGACTCCTGGGGCGCTGGAGAACCCAATCGTGCGAAGGAGTTCGCCGTAGTCGGCGCGCGTGGTCGGCAAAGGCAAGAGTCGGGTCCCGATCCAGTAGGTGAGGAATGCCCACAGATACCAGCCAGCCAGGGCAACGATGGTCACAACCAGGAGTCCTCCGACCCCGGCGTGTCGCGCCGACCCGAGGCCTGCCGCCACCGCCGATAGAACCACCACCGTCATGGCTTGTGCCATCGCCGTCGGGTCCGCCTCTACCTCCTCATAGAGCGAGACCTCGAGCTTCGCCGCCCTCAGCATTCGTCCCGTCAAAGCTTGCATGACCCCTCCTCGTGCGTTCGGCATCTCCTCTCCGTTGCGTCTCCATCCGCGCCGGCCGAGAACCTCGAGCGAGCAGCTCTTGGCGCGGCCGAGAATCTCCACTCCGATCAGGGGCCGCCCGTTCATGATCTCAATCAGGCGCCGCGGGACCGGCGTCGCTGGTACTCGTCAGTCTCGATCCCGTTGCGGGAGTCCTGGCCGAACCAATATGCCAGCAGCGGGATCACCAGGATGAAGAGCGCCACCAGTCCCAGATCGAAATAGCGCATGGCCGTCCCCCGACCGGCGATTTTCGCGCCACTGGTCCAGATCGGCACGAGCCATGTGGCGCAGGATCAGGATGCCGGCGAAGACCAGCACAGAGAAGGCGGAAAGCACCATGATCTCCATGAGGGGCCTTCCTTCCGTGGTGGTGAAAGCGGTCGCGGAGCAAGGTGCCTCCGCGTCCCGTACAGGCTGACCCGGTCACGCGGCGCTGGGTACAGCGGCATCGGGGGCCACGCTCTCGATGATCTGCGCCTGCACCGTGGCGGTCGCCACAGCCTCCCGGAGATAGATCACGGCAGCGTAGGGGCCGATCTCGACCTCGGCCCACCCGCCACGGGGCATGGGTATGAGGACCGGGCTCTTGGCGCCGAGGCCGCCGAATCGCTCCTCGCTGCTGTCCGCCAGGCGCCGCCAGGGCCCCGGCGGCACCCGCAGGCGGACGGCGCGGCCCTCCGGGGCGAAGCGGAGCACGGCCAAGGCCGCCGTGCCGTTTTCCCCCCGCCGGAAGACGAGCAGGGTCCGGTCGTCCGCCTCCCGGACCTGGAGCCGCCGTTTCCCGCCGATCCCCAAGACCGGGTACTGCCGACGCAAGCTGAGCAACGTCCGGTAAAATTCGAAGAGCCAGCGGTAAGGGTACTCCGTGCGCAGGCTCCAGTTCAGCTTGGAGCGGGCAAAAGACGAGGGGTTCTGGGGGTCGGGCACCTCTCCCGTCCACCCGAAGGCCGCGAACTCCTCCCGTCGCCCCCGGCTCACCGCGGCTTGGAGGCCGGGATCCCCGAAATCGCTGAAGAACAGAAAAGGCGCGCGCTCCCCATACTCCTGACCCATGAAGAGCAGGGGGACGAACGGGGATACCAGCACGGCGGAGGCCGCAAGCTTCAACGCCTCGAAATCCACCAGGGACTGCAGGCGCTCCCCCTGGGCCCGGTTGCCCACCTGGTCGTGGTTCTGGGCGCACACCACGAAGCGCTCCGCGGGGACGTCCCCTGTCGGCGTCCCGTGGGGGCGCCCCCGGAACGTCGAGTGCTGGCCGTCGTATACGAAACCGTCGGTGTAGGCCTTGGCGAGCTGCCGGAGGGAGCCGAAGTCCGCATAGTAGCCGCTCCGCTCGCCGGTGAGGAGCGTGTGGATGCAGTGATGAAAGTCGTCGCTCCACTGGCCGGACAGCCCGTACCCTCCCTTTCTCACCGGATCGATGACGCGCCGATCGTTGAGGTCGCTCTCGGCCACCACCGGGACGGCCCGGCCCAGGCGACGGGCCAGCCGCTGGACCGCGTCGTTCAACTCGCGCAGGATATGGACCGGGCTCCCGTCGAAGATCCCGTGGATGGCGTCCAGTCGCAGGCTGTCAATGTGATACTCCCGGATCCAATGCAAGGCATTGGCGATCACGAAGTCCCGCGCGCCCCGCGAATCCTCCCCATCGTAGTTGATGGCCTGCCCCCAGGGGGTCGTGTACCGATCGGTGAAGTACGGGCCGAACTCGGCGAGATAGCTTCCTTCCGGACCGAGATGGTTGTAGACGACGTCCAGGACGACCGCCAGGCCATTGGCATGGCAAGCGTCCACCAGCCGTCGGAGGCCGGCCGGTCCGCCATAGGTTCGCTGCGGCGCAAAGAGTCCCACGCCGTCGTACCCCCAGTTCCGCCAGCCCGGAAAGCTTGCCACCGGCATCAATTCGACTGCGGTCACCCCCAGGTCTCGCAGTTGCGGAAGGCGCGGGATCACGGCCTCGAAGGTCCCTTCCGGGGTGAAGGTGCCGATGTGGAGCTCGTAGATGACCATGTCCCGAAGGGGCATGCCGCGCCACCCTGCATCGGTCCAGGCGAAGGCCGTGGTGTCCACCGCTTCCGACGGCCCGTGCACGCCTTCCGGAAGGGCGCGGGACGCGGGATCCGGCCGGCGAGCCTGCCCATCAAGGATGTAGAAGTAACGAAGCCCGGCCTGCCCCTGCAGGCTGGCGGCGAAGTACCCGCCAGCCGTGGGCCGGAGTGCGACCCTTCGGCTCTCGGGATGAACGATCTCGACCTCGACTCTGCGGCACCCAGGGGCCCAAACGCGGAATCGGACCCAGCCGTCTCCAAGGCAGATGGCGCCGATATCAGCCGCCAAGCCCCTTCGAGCTCGTCGCGTTCCCATCCCCACCCCGGTTTCCCCTCCTCCCTGCAGATCCGGACCGCATCACTTCAGTGGGCGCACCTTGTGCAGCTCCTGCTCGAACACCTTGCGCGCTTCCGCCTCCTGCCGGGCGCGCTCTTCGGCCCCCTTGGCGCGCTGTTCCTGCTCGGCGAGGCGGTATTCATACTCGGATCGTTGCTGCTGGAGTTGCCGGGTGAGATCCGCCGCCTTCAGCCCCCAGAGGTAGTACCCGACGCCGAGACCGATCAGGAGCGCGAGAACCGCCGCCACCCCGTTCGTCACGATTCGCACGGTCATCTCCTCCGATGTGAACAGCAGTTGGGGCTGTCGGCCGGGAACCCAGGCCAGCCGACCCTCCTCCGGGGGCCCGTCCCCGACGCTCCCCCCCGCGATCAGCGATGAATCCGAAAGCATGAAAAGTGAATCCCCAGTCCGCCGGGGGTTCCCGGAATGTCATGCCGCCGCCTCCATTGACCGCCGGGGTCGCTCACCCGCCTCGGCGCACCATCACGTTCCGCCCCAGGACGGCCCGGCGGACCTCGCCGCCCAGAATGGCGGAGCCCTCCTGCGATGGTCCGTGGTCCAAGTCGGATTAGCGGGCTGCTCGTGCCGGGCCCGTCGGCGCCGGCCTCCGGCCGGCCGCGTCCTTCAGGTACCGGTAGTAATCGCTGTCCGTCGTCAGGATCAGGACCGAGTTCTTGTTCTGGCCCTCCTTGTAGGCCTCCAGGGTGCGCGAGAAGGCGTAGAACTCGGGATCGCGGTTGTAGGCGGTGCCGTAGATCTTCGTGGCCTCGGCA
>JACQVO010000174.1 GCA_016209725.1 Candidatus Methylomirabilota bacterium
CTCGAAGGCCGAGGTCATGTCGCACCTTAAGTGAATCGTATTGGGGCTAAGATCGTTCGACCGTTCGGCAGTCCAGAACCGCCGAACTGCCGAACCGCCGGCCTGCCGAACGGGGTTTGTTCAGCCATGACACTCCTGATCGAACCGATCCGCCGGGAGGATTTGCCCGAAGTCATGGCGATCGAGGTCGCCGCCTTCGCCAGGCCCTGGACCCAGGAGATGTTCGAGAACGAGCTGGCCCGGGGAGACATCTCCGAGATCCTGATCGCCCGTCTCTCCGACGCCGCTGATCCACCGCCCGTCGCCGGTTACATCTGCGCATGGGTGGTCGGCGAGGAAATGCACATCAACAATATCGCCGTGGATCCGCGCTGGCGGCGGCGTGGAATCGCGGGCGCCCTCCTGGAGGCGGCTTTGGGTCGCGGGCGGATCCGCGGGGCCCGGCGTGCCTTCCTGGAGGTTCGCGCCTCCAACCGGGCAGCCCAGTCCCTGTACCGTCGGTTCGGGTTTCAGGCGGCCGGGGTCCGTAAGCGGTACTACGACCACCCCATCGAGGATGCGGTGATCATGAGGCGCGAGGGACTCTGACCGCTACCCCAGATAAGTCAATTGGTCAAACGGTCGATTGGTCGAATGGTGAGACAGGTCCTGGCCCAATTGACGACTCGACGAATTGACCGCTTGACAGTATTTCGGGGGCGCTGATAGTCTCTGCTGCGTTTCGACCGGGGAGGACTCACGGCAATGCCGGCAGGGTTTCTGCGCGGGCGCAATACTCTTCAGTTTGGCCGACACCCAGGCGAAATCCCCCCTGCCTGCCGCGCTTCGCTTGGCGCAGGCAGGCCTCGCCCCCCTTGGGAAATCCCCCCTCCGCCCCCCTTGGGCAAAGGGGGGGACGGGGGGATTTTCTCGAAGGCCGAGGTCATGTCGCACCTTGAGTGAAGCGTATTGTGCGCGGGCGGGCGGACGCGGCCGATCCGCCTGAGGTCAGAGGCCGTGTCAACCCCCGCGGCGGACAGGGCGGGGAGGAGGGACCATGATCGACAAGGAACTGCTGGAGATTCTGGCCTGCCCCAAGTGCAAGTCGGAGGTGCGGCTGGACGAGGCGGCCCAGCGGATCGTCTGCACCTCCCCGAGCTGTGGGCTCCGGTATCCCATCCGGGATGGGATTCCGGTCATGCTGATTGATGAGGCCGAGGGTGGACCCGGTGGCGCCTGATCGGCGGCGCAGGCCTCGGGAGGACAGATGCGCGCCCTGATCACCGCCGGCGGGCGAGGGACCAGGCTCCGCCCGCTCACCCATACGAGCAACAAGCACCTGATCCCCATCGCCAACAAGCCCATGATCCACTACGCCCTGGAGGCGGTCGCAACGGCCGGCATCCGGGACGTGGGGATCGTCCTCAATCCCGACACGGGCGAGGAGATCCGCCAGGCGCTGGGGGACGGGGCCGCCTGGGGCCTGGCCATCACCTACGTCATGCAGGAGGCTCCGCTGGGCCTGGCCCACGTGATCCGGGCGGCGGAGCCGTTCCTGCGGCGGGAGCCCTTCGTGTTCTTCCTGGGCGACAACGTCGTGGTCGGCGGGATCCGGCAGTTCGTCGAGCGCTTCCAGGCCCGCGGCGAGCACGGCCACCTGGTGTTGGCCCAGGTGCGGGACCCCCAGCGATTCGGGGTCGCCGAGGTTCGGGGGGGACAGGTGGTTCGGGTCGTGGAGAAGCCCGCCTGTCCCGCCAGCAATTTCGCCGTCACCGGGATCTACGTGTACGACACCCCGATCTTCGAAGCAGTGCACGCCATCCAGCCCAGCGCCCGGGGTGAACTGGAGATCTCGGACGCCCACCAGTATCTCATCGACCATGGCTTCCGCGTGGGTTTCTCCGAGATCACCGGCTGGTGGAAGGACACGGGCAAACCGGAGGACCTGTTGGAGGCCAACCGCTTCGTCCTGGACCAGGTGCTGGACGGGACGGGCCCGGAGATCCGGGGAGCGGTGGACGCCGAGAGCGACGTGGCCGGCAAGGTCGTGGTGGAAGCGGGGGCCAAAGTGATCGGCAGCCAGATCCGCGGGCCGGCCATCGTCGGCGCCGAGGCCGTCGTGGAGCGGAGCTACATCGGCCCGTTCACCTCCCTGGGGCGCCGGTGCGTGATCCGCAACAGCGAGCTGGAATACAGCATTCTGTTCGAGGACACCCAGATCCTCGATGTCGATGTCCGCATCGAGCGGAGCCTGCTGGGCCGGGAGGTGGTGATCCGGCGGGGAAACTCCCGCCCCAAGACCCAGAAGTTCATCCTGGGCGATCAGAGCACGATCGAGCTGTGCTAATGATCTATCTCGAATCTGCTCCGGCTCCACGTCGTCGGGCGCGGAATGCAGAACGTTCAACGCGGAACGCGGAAGATCCAACGTTCGGAAGATGATCCACGGCGTGCAGGTGAAACCGTTGAGGGTCCTGCCGGATGATCGCGGCTTTCTCATGGAGATGCTGCGCGAGGACGAGCCGATCTTCGAGCGGTTCGGCCAGGTGTACATCACCGGCTGCCGCCGGGGCGTGGCCAAGGCCTGGCATTACCACAAGCTGCAGACGGACCACTTCGTGTGCGTCAGCGGAACGGCGCTGGTCGTGCTGTATGATGGGCGCGAGGATTCGCCCACGCGGGGGGCGGTCCAGGACTTCACCCTCTCGTCTCCCCCCGCCCAGGATCCCCTTCCCGTGCTGCTCAAGATCCCGCCACTCGTCGTCCACGGGTTCGCCGCCATCCACGGCGAGGAGGCGCGCATCGTCAACATCCCCACGCATCCCTACCGGCACGCCGACCCCGACGAATACCGCTATCCCTGGAACAGCCCCGACATCCCCTACCACTGGCCGGCCGAGGTCGTCGGGGGAGGCTGACCGACGGTGCGCTTCCTCGTCACCGGGGCGAAGGGACAATTGGGGGTGGAGTTGGTCCGCGCCCTGTCCGGCCAGGGCCCTGCCAGCCCCGCTCCGGAGCGGGGCGCAGGCAGGGAGGTGATCGGCACGACGATCGCCGATCTGGACGTCACGGATCCCCGCTGCGCCGACCGGCTCGCCTCGCTCCGGCCCGACTGGGTGGTGCATGCGGCCGGGGCCACGGACGTGGACGGGTGCGAGCGGGAACCCGAGCGGGCCATGGCCGTCAACGGCGAGGGCACGCGCCGGGTGGCCGAGGGGTGCCGGCGCGCCGGAGCCGGCCTGCTCTACGTGAGCACCGACTATGTGTTCGACGGAGGCAAGGGGTCACCCTACACGGAAGAGGACCCCCCGGCGCCACTCAGCGCCTACGGCCTCTCGAAGCTGGAGGGCGAGCGCGCCACCCGGACGGTGACGTCTGGCTGGGCCATCGTGCGGACGGCGTGGCTGTTCGGGGTGCACGGACAGAACTTCGTGAAGGTCATCCTGGAGCGGGCGGCAGCCGGAGAGCGGCTGCGGGTGGTGGATGATCAGGTGGGCTCCCCGACGTACGCGGCCGATCTGGCCGACGCCGTAACGGTCCTGCTCTCGCGCCTGTCTGCCGGGGGGGCACAGGCAGAGGGACTGACGGGACTGTACCACGTGACCAACCGCGGGTCCTGCTCCTGGTACGAGTTTGCGCGGCAGATCCTCCTCCTGGCGGGCTCCGCCCCCATCGGCCTCAGCCGGATAACCTCCGGGGAGCTGAACCGTCCGGCCCGGCGGCCGGCCTATTCGGTCCTGGAGAATGCCGCCTGGCGGGCCGCAGGCCTGCCGGCGCTCCGCCCCTGGCCGGAGGCTCTGGCGGCCATGCTTGCCGCCCTCAGAGCTGTCGATTCGTCAATTGGTCGATTGGTCAATTCGTCTGAGCCGGATAATTCACAAACGGACCCGTGAATTCTCCGGATCAATGACCACTTAAGGTGCGACATGGCCTCGGCCTTCGAGAAAATCCCCCCGTCCCCCCCTTTGCCAACTGATCCTTACCCATAACCTGGGTTGCTGGATACAAGGGGAGTCGAAGAGGGATAGGAGTTAGGAATTGCAGTTAGCAG
>JACQVO010000168.1 GCA_016209725.1 Candidatus Methylomirabilota bacterium
CGGGAGTGAGGCTCGCCTCCGGCGCGGCGTCCCCGGATGCGGAGAGGGTGATGCCCAGGTCTTGGCTGAGGCGGGTGGCCTCCGCCAGCGCCTCGGCCTCCAGCGTGCTCAGCGACCCGTAGAGGGACTGCTCCTGGACCGCCAGCCCCTGCCCATAATGGACGAGGCGCTGCACGTTCACGACTGATGCGCCGATCTTCCCCGCCAGGCGGATGAAGTCCGGGAGCTCACCCACGTTCTTCTTCATGACCGTGAACCACAGGGAGATCCTCGGTGTGGCGACGCCGAGTTCCCTCTGCAGGCCTACCAGGGCGGTGACGTTCTCCACGACCCGGTCGAACGTCGGGACGCCCCGGATCGCCCGGTAGGTCTCGGACGTTGCGGCGTCCATGGAGACCCGGAGCTCGCCCAAGCCACTTTCGATGAGGGCGCGCCGCTTCTTGTCCGTCAGGCCGATGGCGTCGGAATTGAACACGACGGTGACGTCACGCTCCTTGAGATAGGCGATCATCCGGAAGAGATCCGGGTTGAGCAGGGGCTCACCGATCCCGTGGAGGAACACCCGCTGAAGGCGGGGAAACTGCTCGACGATTCGCGTGAGTTCGGGCAGGGTCAGGTCCTTGGGCGGCTCCAGGGTTTGGAAGGTCCGGATGCACGTCTGGCAGAGCGAGTCACAGCGGTTGGTGGTCTCGATGTAGAGGACCGCCGGCAAGTCGGGAACGACCGCGGGCCGGCCGCTGCGGGGACAGGTCATGGAAGCGTGCCCTGGTGGCCGTCCACGCGGAGAATCGTGGTGCAGGCGGAGCCGGACTTGAGCAGCGCCTTGCCCGGTGCGATCCGGGCGGTCATATGCAGCTCGTGGTGTCGGATGATCGGACAGTAGGGATCGGGGGCCGCCATGTCGCCCGCCAGCAGCCGTCGGCCCACGCAGCCGCCAGCGCAGCTCGCTTCGAAGGCACAGCCGCGGCAGGCGGCGGGAACCAAGCGCGCGGCGCAGAAATCGTCGGACTGGAAGATGGCCTCCCGCAGCTCCCACAGCCGCTCGAGAGGGAGTCCGTCTCCCTGCCAGTAGACGCAGGGGATGACGCGACGCTTGGGAGTCACGCGGACGGTCCGGCGACCGCAGGCGCATCCCGCGAGGCTGTTCAGACCCAGCATGGCGTTGACGATCGGCTCCGTCGTGCTGACCAGGCCGGCGGCCTCGAAGAGGCGCCGCCAGCCCTCCCAGAATTCCTCGTAGGTCATGGAGTAGGCGTCGGACTTCACCGGCTGGTACACATTCAGGCGGAAGTTGGCGCCATGGGTGTGTGCCAGGCGGGCGATCTCGGGCAGGCGCCGATAGTTTGTCCGCATCATCACGGCGATGATGGTGATCTCCACACCCAGAGCACGGCACCGCTCCATGGCCCGCATGGCGAGATCCCACGAGCCCGGTCCGCGGAACCTGTCCTGGTCCTGGGGGCTGGGGAAATCGAAGGAGAACTCCACCTCGCGGAGCGATTTGAGGAGCGGGTCGGGCATGACCTGGACCGTGTACCCGTTGGTCGTGAGGCCGGTCAGGATGCCCCGATCCACCAGGTGCTCCACGATCGCGTTGAAATCCGGGTGGAGCCCATTCTCCCCCGTGCCCAGGTTGGCCGATCCGATCGGCAGGGACTCGCAGATGCGCCGGACATCCGACAGTGAGAGGCGAAATGTGCCGTCGGTGGGGCGGTAGCAGTGCGCGCACGCCAGGTTGCACTCGTTGGTGAGGCCCAGCCCGAGAGAGTACGCCATGGCAATCCTTGCAACCTGGCCCGGCGGTCCGACCGAAGCGGGCCCTCCGGATCGAGTAGGGGAAGGTGGCGGATTGTAGGCCCCGGAACTGAACCGGGTCAAGGTCAAAGTAGACTGCTGCACTCTGATATGGCTACCTCTTTGATGCATAAACGATCGGTACCGATTCCGGATGTAACGCGCCTCACAGTCCGGATCTTTATCGGCTGAATTGACCCGTCGTGGTCCGCATGCTACATTCCTCCGTCGCCGCCCGCGAAATCGGGGACCGGTTGGGCAAAGAAACCGTGGGGAGGTGTTTCAGCGATGAGGCGGTATGCCTGGCGAGGGATTTGGCTGGTCGCGCTGGGCCTGGCCATGCTGGCACGGAGCGCGGCGGGGATGGGAGATCAACCGGCTGGGGCCGGCCCAGCCGCCGAGCCACCCTGGCCCGTGGTCAATAGCCTCAGTGGCGAGGAGGTCCGCGGCCTTCGGGACGGGGAGGGGATGGGGCTGGCCCGGGCAGCGGAGCTCAACGGATATCCGGGCCCCATCCACGTCCTCGAGGCGGCCCGCGAGGGGAAGATCCATCTCGAGCCCGAACAGCGAGGCGCCATCGAGCGGATCCATGCCGCCATGAAGGCCGAGGCGCGGGCCCTGGGAGAACAGATCCTTGCCAGGGAGGCTCGAGTGGAGGCAGGCTTTCGAGAGAAACGCATGGCGGAGGGCGATCTGACTCGGGAGGTCGAGGACATCGGACGGCAACGGACGGCCCTTCGCCTGGCCCATCTCCGGGCGCACCTGCTCACCGCAAGCCTCCTGCGCCCGGAGCAGATCGAGCACTACAATCAGCTCCGGGGACATGCCTCCCAGGCCCCGGATCGTCGTCATGGGCATTGACAGGATGAAACACGGCGATCGTGTCACGGCGGTGATTGCGGGTCGCTGTCGCCGTCGGCGTCGAGTGAGGGGCATGTGGTGAAGATTGTGTTCGTCGGCGCCGGAGCGCTGGGCAGCGTCCTGGGCGGGTATCTCGCCCAGGCAGGAGCCGGCGTCACGCTCATCGCCAGAAGAGCGCATGTGGAGGCGATCCGGGCGCGGGGCCTGCTGATCGAGGGGACGCGGGGAACTCAGGTCGTCCGGAATCTCCAGGCCGTGGTGGATCCGGCCGAGGTGAGGTCGGCCGATCTCCTGGTCATGTGCGTCAAGAGCCAGGATACCCGGAAGACCCTGGACTCGTTGCGGCACCTGCGGGGCAAGATCGGTGCGGCCATGTCGGTCCAGAACGGCGGGCGGAAGGACGAGGAGCTGGCGGA
>JACQVO010000177.1 GCA_016209725.1 Candidatus Methylomirabilota bacterium
GAGATAGTCTTCACCGCTCTCGTCGATCACTCGGAGATCTCCGCCTGCCTCGGCTTGCCTGTCGGATAGCACCCGATAGATCTTGTGCCGCTCAAGAGACGCGGGATAGCCGGTGTTGTCGATGCAGAGCGCAAAACGTGTCCGTATCGGCATTGCCATGATTAACTCTCCTGCAGGTATCGCTTTCGCTTGATTTCCTTCCGACCGAGACCGTGGGCTTCGTACCAGTGAAGCTCGGCGCGCCGGATTCGACCATTTGCCGAGCGAATCGTAGCAACGCCCTTCATCTTGCGCCAGCGACCGGCGCCGTACCGCTTTCGGAGGCGGGCAAGATCCCGGATCGACCGGCCGACGGCAATCGGTTCAACGTCAGTGATGTCATTGATGACCTCGAATCGCCGTGCACCCATTCCCAAGCCAACACTGCTATAGTTCGGAGCACGCTACCTACAAGGAGACAGACCTGTCCATTTCCTTTGGGGCTGCAGGGTGCTGCAGCCTATTTCACTCCGCCTGGCCACGGGTTCTATGGGTATCCTCTTGCCGGCGTCGGCGAAAGCATGTGCCTCTCATGGGTCGAACCCTAGCACCTCCCACAGCAGGCGGTCAATCGCCTGCGGCGGAAGCGCTCTCCCCGGCGGGCGATCAGGGCCTGCCCGCGGCCGCGGGGGGCATGGGGAAGTTGAAGAGGAGGCCGGGGGAAGACCCGCCGGCCGAGAACTGCGGGAGCTTGCCGTCCCACTTCTCCAGGTAGCGCTGCTGGATCAGGGTCTGGGTGAGTGACGCCGCCACCTTCTGGTTGTACTCCGACTCCGCCGATCCACGGATGCGGATAGCCTCCGCATCCCCTTTGGCCTTCTCCCGTGCCGCATCGCCCTGCCCCTTCGCCTGGGCGGCGACGATCTCCGCCTGGCGCTGGGCCTGGATCAGCTCGTAGCGCTTCTGCTCCGCCTTCTGTTCCTCGATCTGTTTGGCCTCGATGGCCTTCTCGTAGGCAGGGTCGAAGCGAATGTTGGCCAGGGATGCCTCTTTCATCTCGATCCCGTATTTGGCCAACCACGTGCTCAAGTCCCGCTGAATATCCACCTTGATTTTCGGCCGCTGCTGGAGGATTTCCGTGGCCACATGCAGCGCGGTATTGGCCTTGAGGACCTCCTGGGCCGCCGGATCAATGATGATGCTGGCAAAGTTGGGCCCGATACGCTGATACACCTCCGTCGCCTTCTCCGGTTGCATGCGGTAGTTCAGGACCATCTCCACGTGCACCGCCTGGAGGTCCTTGCTGGCCGCATCGTACTTCGCCTGGTGCCGCTGGACACGGGTGTCCATTTGAACCACGTCGTAGAGTGGATTGACCAGGTTGATCCCCTCGTGCAAGGCGACCGCCTGGACTTTCCCGAACAAGAGCGCCACCCCCACATGGCCGGCGCTGATCATGCGGACCCCCGACGAGACGATCATCAGCGCCCCCACCGGGACCAACAACATGGTGACGATCCGGAGCGCCTTGAGCCCACCCTCGGCCCCCGCTTCCCGTCCGCCTCTGGCGGAGAGCAGGAGCCGCGAGATCACCATCGCGCCAAAGACCCCCACCAGCACGAGGATCGTTCCGAAGATCAAGCGCATGATCTCACCTCCCCGCCTCCTCCACGTGTCATCGCCGGCTGAAATGCAACAGGCCTGGCTGAGCCGACAACCAACCCCGATCCAAAATTCTCAACCGCCGAGGCGCCAAGAACGCCAAGGGAAATCCTCCACATGAGGAAAACGAACGAAAGTTTTTCTCGGATCAGGACTAATAGCGGGGTGCCGGCGGGCCGCCGGCACCAGGCATCCCTGGCCCCATCTGATGGCCCGGTCCCATCATGCCAGGCCCCATCGCGCCGGGACCGCCGGAAGACCGCATCCGGTGGCCGACCTGCTTGAACTTCTCAAGTTGGTCCGCTGTGAGGACCGCACGCCCCGCCGCAAGGGTCTTGAGCCGCGCCAGACGAAGCTCACCCTTGAGGCCCGCGATCTGCTTCACCTTCGGCTCGATCTTCGCCAGGTCCCACTTGTCTTGCTCGAGCAGTGAGTTCAGGTCGATCTCCGCGACCCGGATTTCCGCCGTGCGCCGGATCGAATCCTTCGCGAACTCCGTCCGGAGGTCACGCAGCTTTATCTCCTGCTCGGCGCTGAGACCGAGCTCCTGCTTGTACTCCAGCATCATGCTGATGAGCGGGCCCTCGTGGGACGATCTGTGGCCTCCCCGCCCCTCGCGCATCCCGGGGGCCATCCCCTGGCCCATGATCCCGTGCATCATCCCGCCCATCATGCCGCCCGGCATGGGCCCCGCCGGTCCCCCCTGGCCCGTCTGGCCCATCATCTGGCCCGACGCGGGGAGCGCCAGCGCCAGGCTCAATGTGGCCGTCATCAGTATCCACAGACGTGAGCGCATGTTCTGTCCTCCTTCCGGTGAATCACCGAAGCTCGTTCCGATCCAAGGCCGCAACTCTCAGTGCGTCAATCCGCCCCGGCATCCGGGAGCCCCCCTCACAGAGCAATCCCCGGCCAGGTGTCCATGGGGTCGGTGGAGCGCACCACATGCATCCCGGCGTCGGCAAACCGCCGAAAGGCCGCGTCCGCTTCTTCAGTGAAGTCCACGACCCCGGGCACGACGACGGGCGACGTGCAATCCTCCAGGAGGTAGACCTTCTCGACCAGCTTGGGTTGCCGGGTCCGCACCTCCGTCAGCAGATCATCGATGGTCCAGGCCACGCAATGGCTCTTGGCCTGGCCCGCGATGATCACGAGGTCGGAGTCCAGCAGTCTCCGGATCAAGCCGGTGTCTCTGTGAACGATCGTCTCACCCTCGGGCCCTGCCCTGACTTCCGGGTGCAGGACCGAGTAGTGCTCGGTCAGAGGGTTGTCGCCTTTGATCTCAAATCGGGTCTGACTGCTCCGCGCCAGACAATGGAAGAAAAGCGCCTCTTCGACGGCCGACACGAGCGCGTGGCCGATCCCCCCAAGCATGGCATGATAGGGCCACACCATGAGCGGGTATTTGCTCCGCTCGGTCAGTGTCCTCACATAATGCTTCGCATGGCGCTGCAGCCGATGGAGATCCCCCTCCAGGGCGCCGCGGGCAACCGCGGGATTGGGCTTCCATACGCCGTTCTCGACATCCTCCAATGAAATGATGGTGTGCCCTTTCGGGGGCTCACCGGCGGCGTCGATCCAGAACACCGGGTGGAAGATCTGCATGGCAGTGTGCGTGTCCAGGGTCGGCACGATCTCGCTGATGACGGCGAGGTTCCGATAGATGAACTCGCACAGCCGGATGGTGTCC
>JACQVO010000180.1 GCA_016209725.1 Candidatus Methylomirabilota bacterium
ATCTCGGGCGGTGTCTGCTCGACCCGGATCCCGCCACGCCAGATTCGCTCGGAGGCTGCGATATGCGGAGCATGAAGCTACCAAACATCCCCCAGCCCGTCAAGGGAACATCCGGCGCCCCAATCGCTCCCCGGCCCCCAGGGGCATGCCGCAACCGGGTGAAGCGGGCTTTCGGGTGGCGGCGGATGCCGTGGGTGGCTATAATTTGGTTTGGTCGGACTCCTCGCCAACGTCTACGAGCGGGAACGGATCCTGAAGGATCCGCAGGCCGCGGCCAAGCTTGGCCGGGATCCCCACGAGGCCCCGAAGGCCCTCGTGCCCCGCAACGGGTTCCGCTTCGGCGGGGGCCGGCGCTTCGAGGCGCCGCCGGGCATCTCTGCGACCACCGTCATCGTGGAAAGCAGCGAACCGATCTGCCGGGAGGAGTTGCTGGCGCAGGTGGGCGATGGCCTCTACATCGGCCGCACCTGGTACACCTACCCGATCGATGGCCTGCGGGCCGGGGATTTCACCTGCACGGTGGTGGGGGATTCCTTCCTCATCCGGGAGGGCCGGCTGGCGTCTCCCATCCAGGCCAACGCTCTCCGGATCAACGACAATAATATCCAGCGGCTGCCGCGCGCAATCATCGGGATCACGGCGGACCGGCGGGAGACGATGGTGTGGGGCGGCGACGAGGTCATCCACGCCCCCGAGATCGCCGCGACCGACGTCCGCGTGGACGCCATCGCCGAGCCCCGGGCACTCGGCACGCGCTGACACTCAAG
The DNA here is from genome assembly GCA_016209725.1 of Candidatus Methylomirabilota bacterium. Classification (GTDB taxonomy): domain Bacteria; phylum Methylomirabilota; class Methylomirabilia; order Methylomirabilales; family 2-02-FULL-66-22; genus 2-02-FULL-66-22. Next base: position 768 of record JACQVO010000180.1, read on the forward strand.
TTCGAAATAAGTTCGAAATAACTCTTGACACCGGATGGAACGCCCGGTATGCTCCCTTGCGTTTGGTGGTCAACGTTCCGTTGGTTGCTTGGGAGGGAAGAACCGTAGGAGCAGAGGCCGCTCCTGCGGTTTTTGTGTTTCCAGGGACTGATTGCCCCGTTGCGGGGCATTGCAGCGCGAGTAGGAAAGGAGGTGTTGTAGGTTGAGAAGCAAAGGAACCGTAAAGTGGTTCAACGATGCGAAGGGCTTCGGCTTCATCGAGCGACCTGACGGTGAGGATGTGTTTGTGCACTATTCCGCCATTCAGGGCAATGGCTTCAAGACCCTCAATGAGGGCCAGGCCGTGGAGTTCGACGTGGTGCAGGGCCCCAAGGGCTTGCAGGCGTCGAACGTCACCAGGGCGGCCTAACGCGGCATCGCCAGAACCAAAAGGCCCCCGGGGGGAATCCCCGGGGGCCTTTTTCTTTCCTGGAGGGACTGGGTCAGGCGGATTCCGACAGCTTCTTCCCGCACCCGGGACAGAACTGGGCGTCGGCCTGCGCCGCCTGGCCGCAGGCCGGGCAGGTTTTCCCCGCAGAGCTCTTGACCTCGCCCTTGGCCTCCTTCGCCTCCGGTGGCTCCGGCTCCGGCTTTTCCGAGGACTGCTTGAATCCCTTGATCGCCTTCCCCAGGGAACTGCCGATCTCCGGCAGCCGTCCCGCCCCGAAGACCAACAGGGCGATCACCAGGATCACCAAAAGCTCCGGCATGCCTAACCCGAACATGAGCGCCCCTTTCGCCCCGCCCTCGGCGGGGCCGCTGAATCCAAAGCCATGCTACCACCCTGGGCACGTGAACTGTCAAGGAAATAGCGGTGCACCGGACAAGGGCCGTCCGATGTGCCCGCGGCATCCGTGCCGAAGGGCACACCGCGGTGTCCCGATGGGACAGGCCGAACCTGAATGCCGAGATTCTCCAGCCCCGAAAGCGCAGCAGGCGCAAGAACAGTTGTTTCGCCTGGTCGACAACGTCCACCAATACTTGACTTTTAACGCAACGTCTCCTTTCTGTCCCGGGCGTGGGCCCCACCCTCGCGGCCATCCTCCTCGCCGAGCTCGGGGACATCGCCTGGGACCACGAAGTTCAGCCAGCTCCGGAAGCTCGCGGGGCTGGACATCGTCCGCCTGGAGTCTGGGCAGTGGGTTGGGACGGCACGGATCTCGCGCTGTGGCCGGCCGCTCCTGCGCTGGGCACTGGTCCCAGGCGGCCCTCGGGGCGTGCCGGAATGCGGGGTGGCGGGCGCGGCGGGAGGGCTTCATCACGAAGCGGCAGGGGGATCGCTTCGCGTTCTTCAAGGCGACCGTGGAGTTGGCCGCGAAGCTTTTGCGCCTTGTCTGGGGCGTCTGGCGGAGTGGGCGGCCCTATGACCCGGCGCGCGTGGATGGGCCGCCCGCGGCCGGGTCCCGCCCGACCCGGGGCCGCCGCGGGACCCCACCTTTCGGTAAGGGGGGAGGGGGGGAGGGCGTTCCGCCCCAGGGGGCGGAGGGAAGCCCATCGCCCCGCTTACCGGGGAGAGGCAGCGCGAGAGCAACGTGGAGGCACCGCGAGGTGACCTCGGGGGGGGGGACCCAGGCGCGCCTCTCCCGCTTCCCCAGCTCGGACTAGGCCTCCTGGGCGGGTCCGGCAGCGACCACGCCGCATAGCATCACTACGAAAGCCAGGTTGGGGACGTTGCATTATAGGTCATATTCGTTATAGGTCATATTCGTGTTTCGGGGTGTTGCCGGCTCAGTGGACCCTCTTCTCACTCGCCCCTGACGCGGGCTCGTGATCCCGGTGGGGGGACGGAGGGCGAAGGATTCCACCATCGCATGGCAATCGGCGCCCTGGCCGTCGAAGCGTAGGCCGTGCGGCATGGGATAACCGACGACGCGAGTCGAACCAGGTGCAATTCGCCTCGGACTCCCTGTCATCCGTTCCATGCCGATTCAGAGGCAATAATACCTATAATGCAACGTCCCCTTCGCGGCGTGGCGTGCGTCACGCGGCGAGCATCATCTCCCGGTAGATCGCGGCGGCCTTCATCACCTGCTGGACCTCGACGCACTCCGCGCTGGTGTGGGCCTGGGCGATGTCGCCGGGCCCCAACACCACGCAGGGGATCCCCGCCCGGGACAGCTCTGCCGCATCGGTACAGAACGCCACACCCCGGACCGGGTGCTCGCCGTCTATGCGCCGTACCGCCTCCCGGGCCAGTCGAACGATGGGGGCATCCGCGGGCGTCTGCATGCTTCCGAAGAGCTGATAGGGCTCTTCGATCACCACCTGAAGGTCCGGGTCCTCCGCCCGGAGCGGCGCCAGAGCTGTCTCCAGCTCGCCCTGCACGATGGCCCAGCTCTCGCCCGGCAGCAGCCGCCGGTCCACCTCGATGCTGCAGCGGTCCGGCACGACGTTGACCTGGAGCCCCCCCTCGATGCGCCCCACGCTGAGCGTCGGCGGCCCCAGCAGCGGATGGGTGCCCTGTCGGAGCCGGGGGATCAGCCGCTCCTCCAGCGCGCGGATCACCGTCGCCATCTTCACGATGGCGTTACACCCCTGCTCGGGATTCGAGCTGTGGGCGGACCGCCCCGTCGCCGCCATCCTCCAGCGGGCGATCCCCTTGTGGGTGCTCACGACGTCCAGGCTCGTGGGTTCCCCGACCACGGCGGCATCGGGCCGGAACCCCGAGGCGGCGAGGTGCCCTGCACCCTCGTGCCCCAGCTCCTCGCCCATAGTGAAGGCCACCGAGATCGTCGCCCCGCGCTCCCGGAGCGGCAGGACGCTCCGCAAGGCCATGAACATCGCGGCGATGGATGCCTTGGTATCACAACTGCCCCGGCCGTACAGACGGTCCCCCTCCAGGCGGGGCGTGAACGGATCGGCCTGGCCGTGGGAGGGCGGGACCGTGTCGGTGTGGGCCTCGAACAGGATGTGCTGCTCGCCCGGCTTCCCGGTCACCGTCGCCAGGACATTGGGGCGTCCCGCCTGGACCTCGGTGACGCTGGGGGTGAGCCCCAGGCCCCGGAGACGATCGGTCAGGTACCGCGCGATCGCCCCCTCACCCGTGCCGCTGCCCATGTGCGGATTCACGCTGGGGATGCGGACCAGGTCGGAAAGCACGTCGACGACTTCGGTTCGGTCAATGGCCCCGCTGGACATGGACCCTCCCGCCTGACCCTGGAATTAGAAATACAAACCGATCCGCCTTCGGCGGAACATCCGACATCCGAAAGACGACGTTTGCCCGGTTGTGAGTCGTCAGTCGTCAGTCTTTCACTGTGAATCAGTTCAGGTGCTGCCCCCCGTCCACCCTCAGCACCTCACCCGTGATGAAGTCGTTCTCGACGAGATAGACGGCCGCCCGGGCGACGTCCTCGGGCGAGCCCAGCCGCTCCAGGGGGATGCGCCGGATGGCCCGCGCCTCTTCCTCCGGCGAGGTCCCCGGCGGCAGGAGCACCGCGCCCGGCGCGATGGCATTCACCTGGATCGCCGGCGCCAGTGCCTTGGCGAGCCCTCGCGTGAGGGCCAGCAGGCCGGCCTTTGACACAGCATAGGGAATGTACTCGGCCCAGCCCTTCAGCCCGGCAATATCGGCCAGGTTGAGGATCTTCCCCTGGCCCTGGCGGAGCATGATCATTCCGACCTGGCGGCACAGCAGGAACGGCCCTTTCAGATTCACATCCAGGAACCGGTCCCAATCCCCTTCCGTCAGTTGCTCGAAGGGCGTCCGGTAAAAGACGGCGGCATTGTTCACCAGGATCTCGATGCGGCCGAAGGCCCGCATGGCCGTCTCGACGATGCGATCCACATCCGCTGCGCTGGAGACGTCGCCTTGCACCGCGACGGGCTTGCCCCCCGCCTTCTTGAGCAGAGCCAGGACCTCCTGGGCCTCCCGCTCCGAGTCGCGGTAGTGAATGACCAGTTCGGCGCCGCGCTCCGCCAGGGCCAAGGCGATGCTTCGCCCCAGGCGCCGCGCCCCCCCCGTCACCAGGGCGACCTTCCCCTCGATTTCCATGCCCGCTCCGCCGAGAACCCATTTATCCGCGGATTACGCAGATCTCATGAACAAAATCCTTCCGGAAAAATCTGCGTATTCCATAGCCCCCCTCCCGCTCCCTCCCCCTCAGAGGGGGGGAGGGCACGGGTGGGGGTGAAATCTGTGGTTTCAGTTGTTCTTCGTATCAAGTGCCGCCCATCAGGTCTTTGAGCGTCTGTCGGGTGAACCCGGCCGGAGGCTGAAACTCGCTCGCCGGAACGGCACGGCTCTCGGCCTTCACCACTTCCAACACCGTTCCTTCGCCGCGACCATGCTGGACGGTGCGCACGGGGTACCCCTCACTGGCAAGCTTCCAGGCCGGATCGGAGGGGTCGGCTCCTGCCCGGCGGGCCCTGTCGCGCCCACACCCGGGGAGCGCCTCCAGGGCCTTGGTCATCTCCTGGGAGAAGCGCTCCAGCTTCCTGGGATCGACCTCCCGCCACGCCATGATGTCCTTGCTCACCCACAGCTCCTGGGTGAACTTCCCGTCCTCCAGGACGTCGTACCTGACCGCCTGGAAGCCGGCAATCCGCGCGGTCTGCCCCGTGGATCGGACCTCGGTCTTGGGCTCGCGGCAGGCCTCGGGCGATGGGGCGGCACCGCCCGGCGCCCCGCCCGCCATGTTCTTCCGCATCATCTGCTCCACCATCTGTCGCTGCTCGGGGGGCATGTCCTTCATCGCGTCCTGCATCTGCTTCATGGCCTCGGCCATCTGGCCTCCCATGGCCTGCGTGGCCGCGCGCATCGACTCGGCGTACTCCTGGACCGTTCCCGTCGCCACCGTCCGGCGCTCGTAGTCCACACTGGTCAGGGTCTGGGCCTCCAGATCCATGATCCAGGCCGCCGTCGGCTTTCCTCCCTTGTCCAGCATCGTGGTCTTGATCCGGTTGGCGCTGAAGGTCAGGGCCTGGCGATCCGGCTCCCCACCGCGCATGGGGGTGGAACGCGCCACCTGCTCGATCACCCAACCTGCGCTGGCACCCGCGGCCGGCAGGAGCCCGAGGAGAACCAGACATGCCAGGCTTCGCAAGACCAATCGCATTTCGGTAACGCTCCTTTCATCGTGAGGGGAGGGATGGCAGCCAGGCGGGGCCCCAAGCACGCTGACCCGGGCTGCTCAGGTCGTCGCATTCGCTCGAACCCGCACCAGCGCCTCCTCAAGCGCACGACAGGTCAGATCCCGTACGAGTTCGAGACGATCTCTTGCCGCCCCCGTGATGGGGCCGGCGCGGTCGGCTGCCAGGGCCCCTGCCTCAGACAGGACCGGTCCCTCCAAGCGCTTGCCCGCCAGGAATCGCTCTGCCTCCAGGGCGCGCATCGGCGTCGGGAAGACACCGGACAGAACCAGGCGTGCCCCGCAGCAGGTCACCAGATCCTGCTCCATGGCCAGGAAGGCCCCCACCCCTGCCACGGCCGCCTCGACGTTCCTGTGATCGACGGCCCGGAGGTAGGCGCCGCTGGAGCGCGGGGGGGGTGCAGGAAAGCGCAGGTCCACCACGAATTCCCCGGGTTGGAGGACCGTTCTGCTCATCCCCGCGAATACCGCCTCCACGCCCAGCTCCGACCAGCCGTGCGGGCCGAAAATCGCGGCGGACGCCCGCAGACAGATGAGTGGGGGCGCCATCTCCCGGCAGGGCGCTTCAGGGCTCAGGTTTCCTCCCAGGGTGGCGCCCGGTGGGGTGGAGGCGGACCCATCGGCCAGCATGGGATAGAGGCGCCGGACCGGCGGGAATTCGAGGATGGCCGGGACCGGGACAGCCGCCCCGACCCGCAGCCCGATTCGCTCGTCGTAGTCCAAGCGGTTGAGTTCGGGAATGCGGCTCAGGTCGAGGACCATGGACAGCCTGCGCTGGCCCTCGGTCACCTCCGCGATGAGATCCGTACCCTCCGCCACCGGAGGGGTCCGGCTGTCCAGCCCCAACAGCAGCGCCGCCGCCTCGTCCAACGTCTCCGGGGTGAAGTATTCCACATCCTTCATGCGCGATCCGCTCTCTCTCCCGCAGACGACGGGAGAAATTCTTCATACCATGTTTCGATGAACAGCGCCAGCATTCTGCAGGCACAGGGCCGGGTTTCTGCAGGCCGGCGCAGGCTCACACGACCCCGGCGGGAGCGTCAACGAAGCGCGACCCCTGGCCGTTGACAGTCGCGAAGGCGGCACCGTATACTGCCCCGGCCGATCTACACACAGGCCACAAGGAGGGGACCCCCATGAAAACAGTCTGGATCCTGGCGGCGGGACTGATGCTCGGCGGATGCGCCATGTTGCCGTTCACCAACCCCCAGGCCATCGCGGATCTGAAGAACGCCAAGGGCGAGGCGGTCGGCGTGGCCGCTATCCTCGAAGATGAAGGTGGCGTTCGCTTCTTCGCAGACGTCCGGGGCCTACCTGCAGGCAAGCACGGGATTCACGTTCACGAGATCGGGAAGTGCGATCCTCCGGGATTCACCAGTGCCGGCGCCCACTTCAATCCGACCGGGAAGAAGCACGGCATGTACAGCCGGGAGGGTCCACACCTCGGCGACCTCCCGAATCTGGATGTCCTGGCGGACGGGACGGGACAGGTGCACTATGTCCTGGCTGGGGTGACACTCGGCAGCGGCCCAAACTCTCTGCTTGGGGGGAACGGGACCTCCGTGATCATCCATGCCGGCGCCGACGATTACTCCACCGATCCCACCGGGAACTCTGGTGGGCGGATCTCCTGCGGCGTCTTCCGGAAGGCGGGATAGGCGCAGGTATTCCCCAGAAAATTCACACCGGCGCCGGCGTTACCCACCAGCAAGGGGTCCCTGTCCACAGGTTGTCCACCCACCTGACGTGAACCAAGACCACCGGAGGCAGCCCACTTTCCAGGGCCGCCCGGCAGGTGAGCGGCCCATGGGATACTGCTTCCGGCTCGAGTTGGTACCGCATGTTCGGGGAAGGCCAGCGGGGGAAAGGAATAGTCGCCGGAACCCGGGGAGTTCAGTCGGGGCACCACGGGTCTACCGAAACCGAGAGAGATACTCCGCCAGGCCGGCCGCCTCGCGCTCCTGGAAGGCCACCGCGATCCGGAGCTGCTCCAGATACTGCTCCAGCGTCTTGCCTCCCAGCGAGATCTTCCGCGACGCGAAGAAGTGCCGCACATCCGCTTCCAGCGCCGGGCTGGCCAGGGCCGTGATCCCCTCGCACATGCGCCGGATTCCCCCGTGGGGGAACTGGCGCTCCATGGTCTCCCAGTGCTCCTTGACGAACCGCCAGGCCAGCTCCCCCGCATCCACGTTCGACAGGAGGCTCCGCACGAGATACGGCGCGTCCTGGGCGCGCACCTCGCCGCTTACCGTCAGATGAAGCGTCCGCCGGAGGAGGCTTCCATCGCGGAACGCCGCCAGAGCGTACAGGTAGCGCTGCTCCTCCTGGGGCGTCTGTGCCGTCTTGAACCGCCCCAGGAATTCGCTGAATTCCGCCTCGCCGCCCGCATGGGCGAGGACGGTGATCGCGGCGGCGAGGACGTTCGGGTCCGCCGCCGATGGGTCGCGGCGAGCTCTGCGGTAAAGGTCCTCGGCGGTCGCCTGGACCGTCGGATCATTTCCCAGCGTCCCCATGGCCCGCAGCAACTCGCCGCGGAGCTGGTGCAGTAGCTCGCTCTCCCCCGCCAATGGCGTCCAGCCGAGTCGCGCCACCGCCCGGGCGAGCCGATCACGTATCATGGCCTCCAGGAGCGGCCGGTCGCCCGAGGGAATGATCCGGTTCAGGTAGGCGAACGACGCGAGGAGCGCCGCCCAGACGTTCCGGTCGGCCTCAACTCGGAACCGCGCCGTCAGATCCAGGTACTCCCCGACCGGGGAGAATCCGGCCAGGGCTGCGGCCCAGGTATCATTGATCAGGTTGAACCGCTCCACCGGCGCCAGGATGTCGAAGGGCCGCTCCGCCAGTTTCGCCAGCAGGTCGGGCGCGTAGCGCACCCGGTAGAACCCGTGTCCGCCCTCGTTCCCTACGACCCAGTCCACCTGGCCCGGCAGCTCCAGCCGCTCTTCGCCCGCCGACAGGAGGACCCGCATGCGCCGGGTCTCGCCATTCACGCGCAACTTGAGGGTGATGGGCACCCGCCAATGCCCGGACGCCGGCGTCTCATCGGCGAGGTAGGTAAAGCGACGCTGGGAGAGGCGGAGCGTCCGGCCCCCATCCTCCCCCCCGATGGTCACCATGGGGTAGCCGGGGCGAAAGATCCAGCCATCCATGATCTCCGGGATGGGCTGATTCGCGACCCGACCGAGGGCTCGCCACAGGTCGGCAGCCTCGGCGTTGCCGAAGGAATGGTCGGAGAGATACCTCCGGACCCCATCGCGGAAGACGGTGGGACCCAGATACTGCTCGAGCATCCGGAGCACCGCCCCGCCCTTCTCGTAGGTGAGGACATCGAACATGGCCTCGGCGTCGCTGGGGGCAATCACCTCGAACTCGATGGCCCGGCTCGACCCGAGTCCGTCCACCTGAAGGGCCGCAGCTCGGGAGAGCCCGAAGGTCACCCAACGCTCCCAGGCCGGCTTCCAGGCGTCCACGGCCAACACCTCCATGAAGGTGGCGAACGCCTCGTTCAGCCACAAGCCGTTCCACCACGCCATGGTCACCAAGTCGCCGAACCACATGTGGGCAATCTCGTGGGCGACCACGTCGGCCACCCGCTCCAGCTCCGCATGGGTGGCCGTCCGCTCGTCCACCAGGAGGGCGTTCTCGCGAAACGTGATGGCACCCAGATTCTCCATGGCGCCGAAGGCGAAGTCGGGGATGGCGATCAGGTCCAGCTTGTCCCCGGGATACGCCATGCCGTAGTAGCCCTGGAAAAACCCCAGCGAGAATGTCGCGATCTCCTGGGCAAACTTGGCCAGGTGCGTCTTGCCTGGGACGCACCAGATCCGGATCGGTGTCCCGTTGACGCTGGTGGCTCCCGTTGCCTCCAGCCGCCCGATGACGAAGGCGACCAGGTAGGAAGGCATCTTGATCGTGGGAGCGAACCGGACCTCCTTCTTCCCGCTCCCGGCAAGGCGAGTCTCGCTGAGGACGCGCGTGTTGGAGATCGCCGTCAAGTCCCCACCGAGGACGAGCGTCACCTGAAAGACGGCCTTGAAGGACGGCTCATCCCAGCACGGAAACGCCCGACGCGCATCCGTGGCTTCGAACTGGGTGACCGCCAGCAGCCTCTCCGCCGTCCCTCCGCCCCCCTCTGTCCCCCCGCTCACAGCGTGAGGCGCAGGGGCCTTCACCCGGCTCCGGTAGAACCCGCGGAGCTTGTCGTTCAGGGTGCCGCGGAAGGCGAGCCGGAGGCGCCAGGGACCCGGACTGAGCACCTCGGGGAAGAAAAGATGGGCACGCTCCGTCCCCGCGTCGAGACTGGCGGTCCCGTGAAGCTCGCGGCCGCGATCGTCCTGGATCGCGACCTCCTCGATCAGCAGGTCGGCCGCGTTGAGGACGATCTCGCCCACGGGCTCTTTGACGGTCACCTCGACCGTCTCCGTTCCCGTGAAGGTCCCGGTCGCAAGATCGGGCTCGATCCGGATCTCGTAGCGGCCGGGCGCGACACTCAATGGCAGCCGATAGGAATGCATGGTTTCCTCTTGCTGTTGGGTTGTCGGAAGGGAACGCCCTCGCCCCTCAGGCTGCGGGCCCCATTACCCTACCGCCTCCCGGCCCCGCAATCAAGTGGACCTGCACATCTCTCAGCCGTTCCGCGCTGGGGGCGGGATCATTGGCAGGTCCTGCGCAGGTCTCGTTCGGACAGGATGTCGGTCCCTGCCTGGTCTTGCTGAGTCGGCCTGGTGGGTGGAAGCCGGGAAAAGAGGAAGGGGTTCGCCCCTGCGTCCGCCCAAGAGCGGCTCTAGTTCGCCCAGGCGCTGGTTGAGGCGCCCGGCTACGTTCCGAAGAGTCTCCACGGACTCGTCGAAGCATGTGGCTTTCGCCCGCATCAACTCGCGATCCTTATCATCGAGGGCGACGGGAAGATGCTCGAGCTTCCGCAAGAGCATCGCGTGACTCACCGATGTGGCGAGGAGAAACAGCACCCACGATCCGGCGGCAAAGAGCACCAGGCACAGGATCGCCGGGGCGCTCACCGTCCTGAACCCGGTTTCCACCGGGAACCGCCGCAGCACCAGATCCGTGTTGAGCGCGGAACCGATACCCAGGACGGCGATGACGGAGAGGACAACAGCCGTGGCCGCTTTCATGGAGGTCTCCTTCCAAGCATGCCCCAAACACCGGGGCTTGTAGTTGTTTCAGGGTGCCGACGCGGGTGGATCTTGCAGCCTCGGCTGACCCGGCCAAGAGGCACGTCAAATTCTCCATTGAAGTCGCCATCGGCTTCCGTCCCTCATCTGGAAATGTCGTAAATGGCGCCGGCCGCCGCTCCAACACCAGCGCCGATGGCGGCACCGGCGAGCGTGCCGCAGGCCGCACTCATCAGAGTGGATGCCGACAGGGCAATGATGACCACCGCGCTGCGTAGCCTACCTGTCTTCATGGTCAGCTTCCTCCTGGCGTCCAGCTTCAGAGACGTCGCAGGGCTCGGACGATCGTGCCCTGTACCAGCGTCCACCGTGGAGTCATACGGGCGGAGCCCACGCTCCATGCCCAGAAAATGGAGCGTGTAAGAATTACAGGGGCTGGCAAGTCTGAGAGCCGCCCAGATTTTCGAGCGCTTTGTTGTTCGACCCAACCGGCTGACTGACGGGGAATCGGAAAATTCTACTCCGGGCCCTCCCGTTCATATATATGGTGCAGACCCGTCCTCCGACAACGCCCAGGAAAGCCTTACACGGTTCAGGCGTCACCCCAAGGATCGCCGGCCGGCTCCGCCGAGGCTCCTGGATCTCTCCTAACTTCTCGGGAACTCAAGTCCGCATGAAAACGTCGCGACCCGCGCGATGGCTTGGCACGTGGCTTGCCGCAATGGGGAGGCGACGGCTACGGCCCCTGCACTCCGGCCTCAAGCTCGAGCGCGGCGCCCTGAAGAAGGGGGCGATGGTCAAGGCGACGTACGAAGAGAAAGGCGGGCAGAAGGTCGCGACCTCGATCGAGGTGTGGCCCGAGGAGAGGAAGCCGAAGTCGTAGCGCACCTGCTCGCCCTATCGAAGGCCCGGAGAAATCTCTCCGGGCCTTCGCCCTTCGGACCGCACCGACAAGGGGATGACAGTTGGCGCGAGAGCCAGTCGCACCGAGGGCGGTCTCGCTCCCGCGGTCTCGATCCCGCGACAGGAGGTGGAGAATGCGTCCGCGCCACCGACACGGAACCTGAAGGGGCGGAGGAAGAGGAGGAGCCACTGCCGGGCGGCGAGCCCGGCGCCTGGTCCGCCCGACCTGCGGGGCTGGACCTGTGAAGAACTCGGTGCCGTCGGCCTTCGCCGCCGGTGCCACCACCGGGTCCGGGGACACCGGACCAATCAGGGCCGAGCCTGAAGGGCCAGGGCCCAAGGAGGGTTGAGGCCATGTATCGCAAGCACATCGTCGCATCGCTCATGGTCGCCGTCGCCGTTATGATGGCGGCAGCGCCGGCACTCGCAATGGACGCGGGCCAGTACGCCGCGGGCGCGAGCACGAAGCTCGGCCGCGGGGTGGTGAACACCGCTACCGGTTGGGGGGAGATCCCGATGCAGAGCGCCCTCGGCAGCAAAGAGGACGGTGTTCTGGGTGGTATCGGAGGTTTCTTCAAGGGGATCGGCTTCGCAGTGGCCCGGACGCTGGCGGGAGCTTTCGAAATCGCCACCTTCTGGGCTCCCGTCCCGGAGCGATTCGAGCCGGTGATACAGCCGGCCACCGTCTTCGATTGGCCGACCGACAGGGCCTTTGCCAAGACTGGCTCACAGAGTGCGAGCCAGTGATGCAACCGGCGACGCCCCCGGGGAGCCTGCAGGCCTGTCGATCACGAGGGGCGTAATCGGGCAACCCGCGCAGGGGGAAGGACCTGTGACCCGCGCGGGTTGCCCCCATTCAATGCGGTATTCGCATCAGGAGAGTCCGATCGGGAAAGGAGGATCACCATGCGATGTCCGTCAAACGTGGCTCTCCGGATTGTGGTGGGTGCCCTGGCGGGACTCCTGCTCCTCGTAGGCTACTCCGAGCAGGATGGGATGGCCCGGGCCGGTTCCAGCGTTGTGGGCCCAGTCTCCGCGACGACACCCACCGGACCACCTGCCGAACCCTCGCTTCGAATGGCGAAGATGCCGGTGGCCCGGCTGACCTCGCCGGCCGAGGTCCCGGTCAAGTCGATCCCGGTCGCGGCGACCTCGCCATTTCTGAGGGACATCTTTTTCGACTACGACACGTCCGTCCTCCGGGATGACCAGAAGGCGGCCCTGGACGCCAACCTTCTCTGGTTGAGTGCAGAGCCCAGGGCCAAGCTCACCATCGAGGGTTACTGCGATGAGCGGGGAACCCCCGAGTACAACCTGACCCTTGGGGAACGCCGGGCCAATGCGGTCAAAGACTACCTGGTGGCCGCCGGGATCCGCGTCGATCGGATCACCACCGCCAGCTTCGGGAAGGCCCAGCCCTTCGTCATCGGCCGCGACAAGAGGGCGTGGAGCCAGAATCGCCGAGCACGCCTCGTTGTCAGGATGGAGGACAACTGACGATCCCGCCAGGCATCGTCCCGCAGGGAGCGATGTCCATGCGACGAAGGGGCACAGCAGGGCCCGGCGGGCCCCAAGCTGGAGGCCCGGATCCCGGTTGCGACCTCTCGCCTCCAATCCAACCAGGGGTCCACGTTCGAGGACCCCCGACAGAGTCCATCCCGCACCTGCCCCCACCTGCTTGGCCGCCCGACCGGGCAGTCTGCATGCCCCCGTATTCCACGCGTGAGAAACGCCCGTGCAGCAGGCGAGGAACTGGGAAGGAGCCTGGAGAACGGGAAAACCGGTGGGCGGCTTCGGCCTCTTTCTTGGTGCCCTACCGGAACAAACCCAGAAACCATTCGAAGAACAGAAACCCTGTCGCAATCTTGGCTGCCGACGCCTCGCCGCATCCGCCATGCGGCTCGGTCCCCGCCAGGAAGGCCTCCTGGATGACCTGCCCCTGGCGGCAAAGGATGGGGGCAGGCTGTCCCGTGTCACGGTTCACGGCAACCAATACGACGCCGGGCGGCGGCGTAAACGGCCGGGGCGGTGTCCGGCGCACAGCCGCCCGCATCACCGCCGCCCAGACCGGGAGCGCCGCCTGCGCCCCTGTAAGCCCGATCGGACTGCCATCATCCATACCGAGCCACACGCCCACCACAAGGTCCGGAGTGTACCCGACGAACCAGGCGTCCCGCAGGCCGTCCGTCGAGCCGGTCTTCCCCGCGGTGATGTCGCTGAGGCCCCACCGGGTGCTGGCCCGGCCGGTCCCCTGTTGCATCACACCGCGAAGCAGATGGGTGACCAGGAAGGCGGACTCGGCCGACGCCACGCGCACGGGCGCAGGGACCGGGGCAACCAGGGAGGCTCCCCCGGGAGGGAAATCACCGGCGAGTGTCGTCGGCGTCGCCCGAACCCCCTGGTTGGCAAGCGTGGCGAAGGCACCGGCCATCTCCAACAGGGTCACTTCCGACGTCCCCAGCGCCAGAGACGGGACGGGAGCCAGGAGACTCTCGATCCCGAGGGACCGCGCCACCTGAACCACCCGGTTCAGCCCGACGTTCCCGGCGACCCTGACAGCCGGGGCGTTCAGCGATTCCTCGAGCGCCCGACGGACGGTGACGGGTCCGCGGAACCTACGGTCCATGTTGTGAGGCGACCAGTTTCCGCTCTCATCCTTTACCGTCATGGGCTCATCGGGGACCAGGGAGGCGGGCGTGAGTCCTGGCCATCTGCCCATTCGTTCGGCTTCGAAGGCCGCCAGGTAGACGATGGGCTTGAACAACGAACCGGGCTGGCGCGCCGCCCGCGTGGCGCGGTTGAACGGGCTGTCGAGATACCGTCTCCCTCCAATCAGGGCGCGGATCCGCCCGGAGGCCGGCTCGATGGCAACCAGCGCTGCCTGGAGCTTCCCCCGTCCCAGGCCAGGGTGCCGTCGCTCCAGCCGATCGATCCCATCCCGGATGGCGGCCTCGGCGACGCGTTGGAGGATCGGATCCAGCGTCGTGGCGATCCGAGCCTCACCGGAGTGGGGGAGCGCAACTCGCCGGGCGATCTCTTCCCGGGCGAGGTTGACGAAGTAGGGCGCCCTGAGAGTGGAGCTGACAGCCGGACGGGGGAGCGGCCGGACCACGGCGTCGTGGAAGGCCGTCCTGCCGATCACTCCCTGGCGGAACATCGCCCGGAGGACGCCGTCCCGGGCGGTCAACGCCCGGACACGATCGCCGGAAAACGTTCTGCCGGGGGCACTGATTGCTGCGGCGAGCAATGCGGCCTCGTCGAGTCGGACGTGGGCGAGGTCCTTCCCCAGAAAATGGCGTGCCGCGGCCCCCAGTCCATGGACGGCGACGTCCCCGTCGTGCCCCAGGTAGATGGCATTCAGATACGCTTCAAGGATGCGCTCCTTGGGGTTCCGAAGCTCGATCATCAAAGCAATGCCGGATTCGCGAAGCTTCCTCCCCCAGGTCCGCTCGGTGCTGAGAAAGAGGGTCCTGGCAAGCTGCTGGGTGATCGTGCTCCCGCCCTGGCGTATCCGCCCATGGCGCACGTTGCTGGTGGCGGCGCGCAGGACGGCCAGGAGGTCGATCCCCAGATGCTGGAAGAAACGCCGGTCCTCGGCAGCCAGGACCGCATCCACGACGGGCCCTGGAATCTCGGCCAAGGGCAGCCAGATCTGCGAGCGGCGGGAGGTGCCCAGGAAGGTTGCAATCTCCCGGCTGTCGCTGTAGAGCCGGACCGTGGGTGCCGCGTTGACGCCTGCATCGGGAAGAGGGTACCCCCCGCTGATCCAGGCCCAAGCGGCCGCCAGGGCGGCGGCCAGCACAAGCGCCGATACGACGCCCCGCTTGCGAAGTGCCACTCTCAGTCCGGCGGCCGTCCCGGCTGAGGCAACCCCAGACGAGGATGCCAAGCCCGACAGGATATGACCATCGGAATCAGGAACCATGGGCGATCTCTTGGCCCACTCTATCCCGGATGGGACCCAGAGGGATGGAGGTCATGCAGATCGTTCGGCGCCGCGAACGGCTTCGACAGGCTCGGCCCGAACGGTCTCCCTGGAAAGCCATTCTTGAGTCAGTACACTAGAAGAAGTATCTATCACCCGAGGGGTCCGTGCCCGGAACCTCGCCGACCCCGGAGTGGCCGCCGGGTTGAGGTCCTGGCTGTCCCTCGTCTTCGGATCCCGCGTCGGTGGCAACGATCTCCACGACCACCCGGTCCTCCATCAGGAGGGGCGGTCTGATGTGCACCCAGGGAAGGCCCATGGCGATAGCGCGTCGGACGCCCATCTCGATCGCCTCCAAGAGGGCCGTCCTGACGGAGCGATCGGAGTGATGATTCGACGACTGCCTTGGCAAGGTGAATGGATCCCCGGCGCGGCTGGACCGCTCTCGGACGCTGTCCATCCGAACCCCGTATCCGGACGAGCCATTCCGGAACTGGGTGGGAGGATTGAGACGGCGGCCCGAGCCGCACCGGAGACGGGAGCGGAGGGCGACACCCTCCGAACCATGACACCAAAGAGACCTTGAACCGCCATGACGCCAAGACCGCCAAGAATACGAGATTCCGATCCCCGAACCCAAGAACATGACTCCTGGTTTCAGGGGCCTTAAGCAGTTTCGTTTGTGCCCCAAAGATAGGCCACTTTCATTGGCGTTCCGGGTACCCAGCGGCACCGCTGGGTGTCCTTGGCGGTTGAGAATTTCGGATCGGGGCGATCTTCTCGATGCCGAGATCGATCAAGGGCCATCACGAGCCTTCCGCCCGACCGTCCAGGACCAGACTGGACCCCATGAGCAACAGCAGGACGCCGAGCCCGGCGCCGGGGCGCGACCGATCCAGCCAAGGCGTGTCACAGATCAGACCCGAACCCAGGAGCAGCAGGAGCACCCCCAACGGACCACCCATCTGGACCTCCCGACCGTCTCTCACCTCCGCCGAACCCAATGGCTGCCGGAGGGGCGACGGGCGGTTCAGGGTTCCTCACCCATGAGGGTCGGTCCCTGCGCCTGGAGGGCCATAGTGACCACGAGGTGGGCTCGGCGATTCCACCGCCGCCAGGACTCCTCGCTCCCAAAGACGAAAGGTCGCTCGTTGCCGTAACTCACGATGCTGATCCGCTCGGTGGCGACCCCCGAAGCCACGAGGAAATCCCGAACTGCCCGGGCACGCCGGTATCCGAGGACCTGGTTGTATTCGGACTTCCCACTCTCGTCGCAATGTCCCTCGATGGTCACCTCGACGTGGGGATTCATCCGGAGCCATTTGGCGTTGGTCAAGAGGACCTCGCGTGCGTCGCCCCGGAGCGACGCCGAATCAGAGTCGAAGAAGATGTCCCTCAGCGGCGTCTCCTGCGCGGGTCCGATCATGATGGGCGGTGGCACGGGAACACGATCGGCGCCCTCCCCGGACACATCCTCGGCCTGCGGGACGTGGTTCTGCGCCGGTCCGTTGTCGGCAACGACTCCCCTCGAGGGGCCGCCCGACCCCGTCGTTTCCCCCACCGATGCGCGCGGCGGACTTTCATCCTCAAAAACGGTGGGCGGCTGCATCACCGGCTCGAACCGCTCGGGAACGGGAATCCAGAACGTGGCGATCTCGAAGGCGCCGGCCAGGGTCCGGGCCACGCCCAGCCCAATACCTTTGAAGAAACCCCCGAATCCACCCAGGACTCCGTTCTCCTTGCCCCCGATGACGGACTGCCTGGGAATCTCCACCCAGCCCGTCGCAGCGTTCACCACGCCGCGGCCGAGTTTCGTGCCTGCGTCGGTGGCGTACTGGCCCGCCTCAATCGCGAAAACTGGTGTCGCAACCAGCAAGCTCATGAGAAGGATGAGGGGCGCAACAGATTTGCGATACATCGGATCCCTCCTCCACAGGTGAGGTCGAGAAAGTGCCCCCGCAACCGCCTCGAGGCGCTGTCAGGCGGTGCGGGGGCGACCCAGCGGAGTCGCTGGGTGCCCAGCCCCGGTCGTTGTGGGCACCCAGCTCGCTGGGACGGGCAGTCAGGATTGCGCGGCAGCGATGCTGGCGCGGACCATCTCACTTTTTCCCTTCGTTGAGACCATAGAGGGCGCCGGCCGTCGCCCCCACGATCCCGCCGATGGCCGCCCCCTTGCCGGCGCCCTTGCCGCCGCCGGCGATCGCGCCGCCTGCGGCTCCCACGCCGGCGCCGATGGCGCCCCCGATCAGCGCCTTCTGGAGCACGTCACCCGTCGTCGAGTCAGGCGCCACGGGTCGCGAAGACTGGGTGCCCGTGGGCGCAGCAGCCCGTCGTACCGGCTCATTGGCGACAGCAGTAGGCTTTGGGGTCTCCTTGCC
>JACQVO010000172.1 GCA_016209725.1 Candidatus Methylomirabilota bacterium
CGGCCACCTGGATTTCATGCGCTTCGGCGTCTCGGTGGGGCGGCGGGGGTGGCTCACGCCCGCCGATGTCCTGAATGCCTGGCCGGAAAAGCAGTTGGTGTCCTGGCTGGAGAAGAAGCAATCCCGCCGGTGAGGGACCAGCAGGCAGCAGGCAGAAAGCAGTAGGCAGGCATCGACCCCGAAAGGTGAGAGGCCGACCATGGCGGTCAAGGTTGGGTGTTGCGGGTTCCCCATCGCGAAGGCAGAGTATTACCGCCGGTTCGCTGTCGTGGAGATCCAGCAGACCTTCTATAATCTGCCACGAGTTCAAACGGCGGAGCGATGGCGGCAAGAGGCGCTGGCCCGACGTTCCCGGAATGGGCGGGCCGATTTTGAGTTCACCATGAAGGCCTGGCAGCTCATCACCCACGAGCGATCCAGCCCGACGTATCGCCGGCTGCGCAAGGCGATTCCAGAGGCCGAGAGGGATCTATACGGAAGCTTCCGGCCGACCGAGCCGGTGCTGAAGGCGTGGACCGACACGGCGGCCGTCGCCCGCGCCCTGGGCGCGAGCGTAATCGTCTTTCAGTGTCCACCGCGATTCACCCCGACGGAGGAGCATGTGGAGAACCTGCGGGGGTTCTTCCGATCGGTCGAGCACACTGGCTTTGTGACGGCGTGGGAGCCACGAGGGGACTGGCCGCCGGATCTGGTCAGGAGGCTTTGTGAGGAGCTACACCTCGTCCACGTGGTGGATCCGTTGAAGCAACTCCCGCAAAGTGAGGGCCTGCGCTACTTCCGTCTGCACGGCGTAACGGGGTACCGGTACCTCCATACCGACCAGAACCTCCGGACCGTGGCAGAGCAGTGCGCCACGGACAATCCCACCTACGCGCTGTTCAACAATCTGTTCATGGGGGAAGACGCCCTCCGCCTTCAGGCGCTGGCCCAGCCCGCCCTGCGGCTGGTTCAGGCCGATCCGCAGGCCCGCGCGTGACCGGGCGGGATTTCCGATGGTCCGCGAAAAAGCTCGCTGCTGGATCGGAACCAGCGGCTGGAATTATCCGCACTGGTCCGGACTCTTCTACCCGCGGGAGATGAAGCCGACCGCCTGGTTCGGGCACTACTCGCAGTTATTCGACACGGTGGAGGTCAACAACACCTTCTACCGGCTGCCGAATCCGGAAGTCTTCGTTCGCTGGGGGAGTGAGGCGCCGAGGGGGTTCTGCTTCAGCCTGAAGGCCAGCCGCTTCATCACCCACGTGAAGCGCCTATTGGAACCGGAGCGATCGGTTGCGGAGTTCCTGCGCCGGGCCGCGGGGCTCGCCACGAAAGTCGGTCCCATCCTGTTCCAGATGCCTCCCACCGGCCGTGCCAACCCGGCCCGCCTGCGCCTCTTCCTCGATTTCCTCATCAGCCAGGAGATCCTCCCGGGTGTGCAGGTGGCCTTCGAGGTTCGACAGGGAACCTGGATGGTCCATGAGATACTCGCTGCCTTTGAGAAAGCCAATGTCGCGCTCTGTCTGGCAGACTGGCCGGATTTGCCGGTGGAGGGACCACTCACGGCCGACTTCGTGTACATCCGACGGCATGGTGCCAGCCACCTGTATGCGGGTGCATACTCTCATGCCGCGCTCTGCCGCGAAGCCAACCGGATCCGAGGCTGGCTGGCCGAGGGGCGGGACGTGTACGTGTACTTCAACAATGATGCCCACGCGCACGCCGTGGCAAACGCCCTGAGCCTGAAGGACCTGCTGACCTGACGGGGATTGACGCGGAGCCGGCGGCGGGGCTAGTATCCCGTCGCACCTGTGGGACTGTTCAGCCAACGAGAATCTCACATACCATCACGTCGGTCGGCCAGTCCTCCTGGCGAGGAGCATGAATGATGGCGTCCTTCACCACCCGTCCCGTCATCATGGGCAGGCGCGGGGTCGTGACCTCGGGGCACTATCTGGCCACCGCGGCGGGATTTCGGATCATGGAGCAGGGCGGCAACGCGATTGATGCGGCGGCCGCCATGTGCTTCTGCCTCAATCTGCTGGAGCCCCAGAGCAACGGCATCGGGGGGGAGGTCCCCACGCTGATCTATTCGGCCGGAGAGAAGCGCGCCTTCGCCGTCTCCGGGATGGGCTGGTCGCCCAAGGCGTTCACACTGGACTGGTGCCGGGCACACGGCATAGATCTCATTCCCGGCGATGGATACCTGCCGGCGTGCGTGCCTGCCGTCGTGGACACCTGGGCGACGGCGGTCGCGCGCTTCGGGACGATGTCCCTCGCCCGGGTGCTTGAGCCAGCCATCGAGCTGGCGGAGAACGGATTCCCGGTCTACGAGGGTCTGCGCGCCAGCCTGGCCCAAAGCGTTGGGAAGTTCACGCAAGTCTACCCCACCACCGGCGAGATCTATTGTCCCGACGGGCGCGTGCCGGAGGTCGGCGAGCTGTTGCGGAATTCGGATTGGGCGAACACCCTCAAGACGATGTGCCGCGCCGAGGCCGCGGCGCAGCACCAAGGGCGCGCCAGGGGCATCGAGGCGGCACGGGATGCGTTCTACAAGGGGGACATCGCCGAGCGGATCCTTGCCTTCATTTCCGCCAACCCGGTCGAGGACGCCAGCGGCTCGGCGCACGTCGGACTGCTCGCGTACGAGGATATGGCCGAGTGGCACGCGACGGTGGAGGAGCCGGTGAGCCTTCGGTACGGCGACCTCGACGTGCACAAGTGTCCGCCGTGGACCCAGGGGCCGGTCTTCCTGCAGCAACTGGCGATCCTGGAGGGGTTCGATCTGGCCGGCATGGGCCACAATTCGGCGGACTATCTGCATGTCCTGATCGAATCGGCCAAGCTGGCCTTTGCCGACCGCGAGGCGTATTACGGCGATCCGCTCTTCGATAAGGTGCCGCTGGACGTGTTGCTCTCGAAAGAGTACGCGGCGGATCGGCGGAGGCTTATCGGGACAGACGCTTCGCGGGAGTTGCGTCCCGGCGATGTCGGGCTGGGCGTTCCCGCCTATGCGACTTTCGACGTCGCAGGGGATAATCGCCGCGCGCTGCAGGTGGCCGCCCGCTCGGTCCGCGACTTGGGCCTGGGGCACGCACACGTGGGTGACACCACCCACCTCGACGCCGTGGACCGCGAGGGCAACATGGTCGCCGCGACGCCCAGCGGCGGCTGGATCGGCTCCTCGCCGGTCATCAGGGGCCTGGGGTTCCCGCTGGGGACGCGCGGCCAGATGTTCTACCTGAATCCCCAGCGGCCAAATGCCCTGGCTCCGCGCAAGCGCCCGCGGGCAACGCTGACCCCCTCGCTCGTCACCCGGGGCGGCAGGCCCTTCATGGTCTTCGGTACACCGGGCGGCGACGGGCAGGATCAGTGGACGCTCCAGTTCTTCCTGAACCACGTGGCCTTCGGGATGAACCTGCAAGAAGCGCTGGACGTCCCCACGATCACCTGTGTGCACTTTCCCTCGTCCTTCTACCCGCGGCCGGCCTACCCCAATCGGGTGGAGGTGGAGCGGCGCCTGGACAAAGCGGTGCTTCAAGGATTGGAGCGGCGCGGCCACGAGGTCAAGCCGATCGACGAGTGGGCCAACGGCAAAGTGATGGGCATTCGGATTGACGAGGAGCGGGGCGTCATCGCCGGCGCGGTCTCGCCCCGGCGCAGCATTGGCTACGCCCTGGGGTGGTGAGATGCCGGACCTCCACACCTTTTCCATCGTTGCGCGCGACCCGGCGGTCGGCGCCTTCGGCGTGGCCGTGGCCACGGCACGGCCGGCGGTGGGGTCGCTGGTGCCGTTCGTTTCGCTCTCTGGCGGGATCGCGACCCAGGCCCGGGTAAACACCGACATCGGATGTCGCGGGATCGCCCTATTGGAACAAGGAGTGCCGGTCGGCCTGGCTCTGCGGACGCTCCTGGAGGGGGATCCTGATCGCGCGATCCGCCAGGTGCACGGGGTGGATGCGGCGGGAACCTTCTGCCACACGGGGGCGGACTGTGTCTCCTGGTGTGGGCACCACGACGGGGGCGACTTCACTGTGGCTGGGAACATGCTGGCCGGGCCACAGGTGATCGAGGCCGTGCCCAAGGCCTTCCTGGCCGCACGAGGCGACGGGAAGGAATTCTCCGAATGTTTGCTCCTCGCGCTGGAGGCGGGGCAGGCGGCGGGCGGCGACAAGCGCGGGAAGGAGTCGGCGGCGCTCCTCGTCGCCAGCCGCGAACCGCGCGGCTACCACAACCTGCGGGTGGACGACCACGCGGATCCAGTGGCGGAGCTTCGGCGCATCTACGACCTCGTGGTGCAGCACTCCCTGAAGATCGAGCGCGAGTACGGCCCAGAAGGCCTCCGGCTCTTCAGCCGGGTCAAGTACTGAGCATCCCTCGTCGATTACTTCTCGCTGTAACAGTCACACCGGCTTGGGTCACGGACAAATAAGTCAACTTGGGAAACGGGTCCCCCACCCTGGCTGTAGAACCTACGTCCTTCCGTCCGTCCCCTCTTCCGAACTCGTCCCTGGAGCCGGCGCATGCTGACCGCGTGTCCTGGCCTGGCGCTTGACAGGGCCCACCCCCATTGATACCCTCTCCACCGCCGAGACGCGTTCTGTCGTGACCGCTGCTATCCACCTATTGTGCAGATTGACATGCCGAGGCGGCATATCAAGATCGTTCGCGACAAAGAGCATGCATGAGCGTGTAAAGCCAGCGCATGGAGGTTGGAATGGCCCCGATCGAATTTGATGCTATCATTTTTCAAGAAGGCAAGGCGTTCGTGGCTTATTCTCCGGAATTGGAAGTCTCAAGCTGTGGGCATGACGTTGACGAGGCCAGACGGAATCTCAAGACCGCGGTACGCCTCTTCGTGGAGGAGGCCGAAAGGCTGGGGACGCTGGAGGAGATCCTGCGTGAGGCTGGCTATCAGCGAGGTCTGGATGGGACGTGGAAATCGCCTCGCATCGTAGCCACGGAAGTCATGTCGTTGTCAGCATAAGGTCGATGCCGCGTATAAGTCCTATCCCGGCATCGCAACTATGCAAGGTCTTTGAAAAGGCAGGGTTTCAGCGTATTCGGACAGAGGGCGATCATTTCGTGTTCGTCAAGCAAGGGGTCCCGAGGCCGGTGGTCATCCCAGATTGGGATGAGGTTCCGGTGTTCATCATCAAGAACAATCTGCGTACAGCCGGACTGTCACGAGAGGACTATTTTGCCCTCCTGGAGCAGGTCTGAGCGCGACGAGCGGGCAGAGACCGACATCAACAAAGGTACAGCGAAGCTACCGGACACCAAATAGCACGGGATTCCAGCCAACGTACGTCAGCTACCATTCGGCAAGCTGCGCCTCAGCCTCGCCGGCATCAACCATACGCTCCGAGTGGTGAGCAGTGAGCCAGGCCCGGAACCGCTCCTGCGGGAGCACCCTGAAGACGATGGGCGATCCCGGTATCGTGGTCGCGCGTCTCCCCCGGGGGCCACGGTGACTCGGCCGGGCCTGTTCTCGGAACGCCCGCCGAA
>JACQVO010000173.1 GCA_016209725.1 Candidatus Methylomirabilota bacterium
CCACACGGGTGATACTTCGCTATACGGAAGCTATGCAGCCATCGTTCCAGGTCGGATCGCAACAGTATGTCTGGGGGCTTGACCTCGGAATATGAAATAAGATCAATGGCTTATGCGAGCGAAGGCTGAAGAATAACATTGAACCATGATCGAAAAAACATTGTTCAAAGCCAGTAGCGGCTGAAAACTTTTGCCTGCGTCTGACATTATTTGTCACTCTATTTACCGACAGGGTCCCAGCTCTACGAAGGGAATGTTCTCCAGGAACCAGCCGTCCCCGACAGGGCGAAGATCCGTTCGCGTGCAGCGAGGGGTTCTCCTGCCGTCTAATAGCTCGAACTCGACCTCGGATCGGAGGCTGACCCGACGTTCCCCCCCGCTCAAAGCGGCGATTCGGACTTGGCGTGCCCGGACCAGCCCCTCGCTGGACTCCCACCCCCGGTGGACATCCTGTGATCTTGAGCGGGCGATGTCAGGGACGAGAAACCGCTGGGCCTGGGGCCACCCTCCCTCTCCCAGAGCTCGCCAGAAGTTCTCCACGGCCACCTCCGGGGAGGTTTGCCCCGGACGTCCGCCGGAGATACAGATCCCGCGTGGATCGGGTTGCGCAAGGAACTGTGCCCGATCGAGCAGCGCCTGCTGTCTCCCTCGATGGCTGGCCTCCGCGTAGGACTGGGCGGCGATCCGGCTCATCCGCGCCAGGAGATACCGGTCGCCGGGGGCCAGGCAGCGGGCTTCGCTTTCAAGGACCTGCTCGGGGCTGAAGATCGTTGCTGCCCGTTCGTACCACCAGCGGGCCTCCAGTCCCTTCCCGCCTCGCGCGTAGGATTCTACCAGACCCGCATAGAAGCGAAGCTGCGCGGCCGGTGCCCGCTCAACGGCACTCCGGAACCAGGTCTGTGCCGCATCCCATCGTGCCGAAGCGGCGGCAACCTCGCCCGCCAGGAACAAACTGTTGGGGTCCGCAGGGGCGATCCGGACGGCCCGTTCGGAGACCGCGACCGCTTCCCAGAGATCGCCGGTTTGGATCCGCGCCCTCGCCATCCACTGATGAGCGGGAAAGCTGATGGGATTCAGGCGAAGTGCCCAGGTCAACTCTTTCTGGGCGGCGGTCGTCTCACCCGCTGTCAGTGCGAAGCGCGCCCAGGTGATCAGCGTGCCGGCGTAGTATCGGGTCAGGGCGACGACCGCCGCAGCAACCAGCAGGATGGAGATGGCAGCCCGCCAGGCGGGGGTAGCGCGGGGTCGAAGGGAGCAGTCCGTCCGCAGGTGCGCCGAAGCAAGACCCAACAGCGTGGCGCCTGCCAGGGCGATGGCGGGAAAGCTCCAGTCCAGGTCCACGGTGCTGTGGGCCAGGAAGGCCGTCAGTGCCGCCATCAGCGCGGCCAGGTGGTGCCGGTCGGGATGCTCCGGCGGGAGGCGCCGGATCCTGGCACCTACCTTTCCCAGGAAACCGGCGAGGCTAAGCACGACGAGGATCCCGGCCGGGAGGCCGTACTCGGCCGTCAGTTCCAGGTACAGGTTATGAGGGTTCTCACCGCTCACGTATGGAATGCGCTGGTAGTGGCCCAGGGCCACCGGGAATGCTCCAGGCCCGACACCCCACCAGGGATGGTCTCGCACCATGGCCCACGTCCAGCGGAGGATCTGCCAGCGCCACAGGAGAGAGGTGTCGGCCAGCCCGGCGACATCCGGCCTGAACCCACGGAGCAGGGTACTGCCAACCGGGCTCAGCGCCACAGCCGAGAGCCCCAACAAGCCGACAATGCCCAACCAAACCCATAGACGACGTCGCGACCACCAGGCCTGGCGGCGGATCACCGCCCAGACGGCGAACCCTACGGCGGCCGCCAGGAGCGCACCGCGTGCCCGCGTGAGCAATACACCTACGCCAGAGAGAATGCCAGCGACTGTCGCTGCGCCGCGGAGTACCGGATTGTGGTCTCCCAGCGCGATCGCCAGCGCAGCTCCCGCAGCGAGAAGGAGAAATCCTGCCAAGGCGTTCGGATAGCCGAAGGGTCCCGTGAGGACGTTGGCGTACATCCCTCCTTCGTTTCCCCGGACGAGGTGGAACATGCCGACGCCGCAAACCGCAGCCCCGGACGTGAAGATAGCCGTGAGCAACATGCGCTCGGCCCATGGGACCTCTCTGGCGCCGCGGGCCGCCACGCTTCCCGCCAGGAGGTAGGCAGAGAGCAGGAGCAAGCTCTGCACCGTCCGATCAGGATAGATCGTGTGGACGGCGGATACCCCGGCCAGGAGCGCCGCCAGGAGCAGCAGGGGGGACGGGCGGGGGAGTGTGCCGGCTCCGCGAGGGAGGAGTCCGGCCGCTCCGGCGAAGGCGAGGAGCAGGACGAGGCTGGCTTGTCCAGCGGGGCTGCGGCCGCCGTCGGCCCAGGGCAGGCCGATCTGCAGTCCGGCCAGGAGCAGGATGGCGACAGGCAGAAACCGGGAGTCAGGAGTCGGCATGATCCCGGTCACGGATGTGCCGGTCCAGGCCGTACTTCTTTGCCCGATAACGGAAGGAGCGGAAGTTAATGCTCAGCAGTTGGGCCGCCCTCGTCTGGACCCAGCCGGCCTTTTCCAGGGCATCCTGCATCAGCGCCTTCTCCAGATCGGCGACCACCTGTTCCAGGTCCAGACCCTGGGGGGGCACCTCCCAACGGGGGGCGGGGGGAGGCGTCCCGGGCTGGAGGAGACTGGGGGGAAGGTTCTCCACCCGCACCTCGTCGCCCGCCGCCAGGGCCACGGCGCGTTCGATGACGTTCTCCAGCTCGCGGACGTTCCCGGGCCACGAGTGCCTCATGAGGACCTCCGTGGCCTCAGGTGAAATTTCCATCACCGGTCGCCCGGCCCGGGCGGCAAAGAACTCCAAGAAACTCGTTGCCAGGACGAGGACATCCTCCTGCCGTTCCCTCAAGGGAGGGATCTCCACCGGGATCACGTTCAACCGGTAGTACAGGTCTTCCCGGAAAGTTCCCCGCTGGATGAGCTGTCTTAGGTCCCTATTGGTGGCCGCCATCATGCGGACATCCACCTCGATGTCCTCCGTGCCGCCCACGCGCCGGAAGATGTGGTCCTGGAGGAAGCGCAGGAGTTTCACCTGCAGCCTCGGACTCGTCTCCGCCACCTCGTCCAGGAACACGGTGCCGCCCCGGGCCACCTCCAGGAGGCCCGCCTTGTGGGCAATGGCACCCGTGAAGGATCCCTTGACGTGACCGAACAGCTCGCTCTCCAGAAGCTCCTCTGGGATGGCACCGCAATTGATGGCCATGAACGGCCTCGCGGCCCGGGCTGAGTTGCTGTGGACGGTGCGCGCCACCAACTCCTTCCCCGTCCCGCTCTCACCCGTGATCAGGATGGTCGAATCCACCGCGGCCACCCGGCTGATCAGCTTGTACAGCTCCACCATCTTCGGGCTCCGCCCGATGATCCCTCGCAGGGGTGCTTCCGCCGGCCGGGCCGGGGCCGCCCGCTCCCCACGGTGGCGACGCTCAGCCTCCGCCAAGGCCCGGTGGATGACCAGCCGGATCTCGTCCACGTTGAAGGGCTTCGTGATGTAGTCGAAGGCCCCATGTTTCATCGCCTGGATGGCCGAGTCCGAGGACGCATAGGCGGTGATCATGATCACGGGTGTCTCGAGGCCGTGCTCGCGCAACCCGGTCAGCAGCCCCACCCCATCAAGCCCGGGCATCCTGATGTCCGAGATGACCAGGTCCACTTCTCGGCTGATGGCCAATCTCAACCCTGCCGCACCGTCCCCGGCCACGGTCACCTCGTGGCCGTCCTTCTCGAGCAGGATGCGGAGCAACTCCTGCATGGACTCCTCGTCGTCCACTATGAGGATCCGGCTCATCGTAACCTCAATGACCCATTGGTCATTGGGATTTGGTCATTGACGGCCACGGGGGCCCGGCGCAGCCAGAGCCGGAAGGTTGTCCCGGTCCCCGGACGGCTGTCCACCCCGATCCGCCCGCCCATGCTCTCCAGGTTCTTGCGGGCAATGGCCAGGCCCAGGCCCGTCCCGGAGGGCCGGGTTGTGTAAAACGGATCGAAGATCCGATCCAGCTCCTCCGCCGGAATGCCCCGGCCCGTGTCCTGGAACGCGATCTCCACCCACTCCTCCATGGAATGGCACTCAGGCAATTGGGCAATCTGGCAATCAGGAGACGCACCTGGTTGCCCGGTTGCCGGATTGCCGGATTGCCCCGAAGGCAGCCGGATGGCGACAGTGAGGGCGCCTCCGTCCGGCATCGCCTGCATCGCGTTGAGACACAGGTTCCACACCACCTGACGCAACTGGTCCGAGTCGGCCAGGACATGCAGGTCCGGCTCCTCCTCCGTGACGATCCAGGTGGTCATCGGATTCCGCTCCGCACTCTTGGCAAGGAGCTGGAGCGCCCCCTCTAGTAACGGCCGCACCGGGCAGGGGCGGAAGAGCAGCGATTGGGGCTTCGAGAAGTCCAGGAACTGGCCCGTGATCAACTTCAGACGTCGCGCCTCGCGCAAGATGATGTCCAGGAGTTCCCGGTTCGGCCCTGTGAGGGCGACCTCCTCCTTCAGGACTTCCACCGAGCCGCTGATCGCCGCCAGGGGATTGCGGATTTCGTGGGCGATGTTGGCCGCCAGTTGGCCGAGGGCCGCCAGGCGATCCGCACGGCGGAGCTGGGCCTCCACCCGCTTCCGCTCGGTGAGGTCCTGGAAGATCGCCACCAGGCCCACCGGCCCTCCGTCTGCGGCCCGCAAGGGCGAACAGGCGATGCCGACCGGGATGGATCGGCCGTCCCGCCGCTGGAGAAACACCTCCACTGCCGGGGCGGCCAGGTGGGCATCCGGATGCGCGAAGAACTCGGCCAGCACGGGGCATTCCACGAAAGGGGTGTCCTGCCAGTGGCTGTCTCGGAGGCTCTCGTAGTCGTAGCCCGTGATCCGCTCCGCCGTCTCGTTGAAGGAGATGACTCTCCCTTCCAGGTCGAGGGTCAGGAGGCCGCTGGGGACGTTGGTGACGATGGCCTGGTGCAGGGCCTGGAGGTTGCGGAGATCCAGCCCCCGCTGCTCCAGCTCCTGTCCGGTCTGCCGGAGGCGCTCTGCCAGGTGGCTGCTCAGGATGGCCACGGCCAGGAAGGCGACGCTGTGGATCATGACCTGGTACAGGGCATACCCTCCGGGTCTGAGGGGGGCGAGGCCCCCCTCGAACTCCACCGGTGGAATGAGGCGCGTCCACTCCGCTTCCAGCAGCCCGCCGTACAGTCCCCCACCCAGGATTGCCACGAGGAGACTACCCCGGCGACCCAGGAGGTTGGCCGCCGCGAAGATCACGAAGATATACATGAAGGGAAAGACCGAGTCGGGGCCGCCGGTGAAGTGGACTAGGAGGCTGACGAGCCCGAGGTCGAGGGCGAGTTGCACCACCCCCAGAGAGAGGAGATAGCGCTGAACCCGAAGGGCGACGGCGTAGAGGAGAGAAAGGCCGAACGTCAACCCGAGGAGGCCGTACAGGGGGGATGTGGGAAACGGAAGGCGCTCGTGCAGGTCCAGCACAACCGCCGAGCCCAGGATGGCCGAGGCCAGGAGCAGCCGGATCCCGGTGAGCCATTTCAGCTTCAGGAGCATGCCGCCCAACTCTCCGCGGGGGATGGACGGTCGTTCCACGACGGACACCCTCACCTCCGAAAAGGAAAACGGGGGCCGCGCGCCGGCCCCCGATCCCATCCGTCCCCGGTGGAGCCTACCTTCCCACCACCTGGACGAGCTTGAAGATGGGCAGGTACATCGCGATGACCACCCCCCCGATGACCACCCCGAGGAACACCATGAGCATGGGTTCCAGGAGCGAGGTCAGGTTGGCGACTGCCGTGTCCACCTCGTCGTCGTAGAAGTCGGCGATCTTGCTGAGCATCGCATCCAGGGCGCCGGTCTGCTCCCCGACCGAGATCATCTGCACCACCATGGGTGGAAAGACGCCGGAAGCCTTCAGGGGCTCCGCGATGGTCTTGCCTTCCGCGATGGACGCCCGCGTCCGGAGAACCGCCCCCTCGACAACCTTGTTCCCCGCGGTGCGGGCCGTGATGTCCAGCCCGTCCAGGATGGCGACACCGCTGCTGATCAGGGTGCCCAGGGTGCGGGTGAACTTGGCCACCGCGACCTTCCGGATCAGGATGCCGAAGATCGGGGTTTTCAGGAGGAAGGAGTCAATGGCCAATCGCCCGGCGGGCGTGCTGTACCACCATCGCAGCCCGATGACGAGGCCCGCCGCGACCCCGATCCCCACCAGGAAATAGGTGCGGACGATCCGGGACAGCTCCAGGACAATCTGGGTCGGCAGGGGCAGGGTTGCCCCGAACCCCTCGAACATCGCCTTGAAGGTCGGGATGACGAAGATCAGGAGGAAGATCACCACCAGCACCGCCACGGTGACGATGGTGGAGGGGTAGATCATGGCCGTCTTGACCTTCTTCTTCAGGGACATGGCCTTTTCCATGTAGACGGCCAGGCGGTTCAAAATGGTGTCCAGAATTCCCCCCGCCTCCCCCGCCTCCACCATGTTGGCGTACAGGGAGCTGAAGATCTTGGGGTGCTGCTTCAGGGCGGCGGCGAAGGTCAGGCCGCCCTCCACCGAGATCCGGATCTCCGTGAGGGCCTTCTTGAAGACCTTGTTCTCCTGCTGGGAGGCCAGGATCTCCAGGCACTGGACCAGCGGCAGACCGGCGTCGATCATGGTGGCGAACTGGCGGGTGAACACCACGATATCCTTCTCGGTCACCCTGCCGCCGAAACCGGGAATGGAGATATCCCGGGGCTTGGGCCGCACATTCACGGCCACGATCTGCTGGGTCCGGAGCTTGGCCACCACGGCATCGCGGGTCGCCGCCTCCATTTCCCCGGTGATGGTCTGCCCACTACGGGTTCGGCCGGTATAGACAAACGCCGCCATGCGCGCCTCCTCGATCTTAGATCTTATCGCCGCGCGGTCAGGCCCGCCACGTACGGCGACTGACCGGCCTGCGCCCGCTGCATCATCTGCAGCAACTCGTCGGGTTGCGTCGACGCCCCCAGCGCCTGCTCCTGAGTGATGTTGCGACGGAGGGAATGCTGGAGCAGGGACTCGTTCATGGTCTGCATGCCCGATTTCTCTTTGCCGGCCTGCATCATGCCATAAATCTGATGCAGCTTGTCCTCGCGGATGAGGTTTCGGATGGCGGCATTGGGGATCATGATCTCCAGGACGAGGACGCGGCCCTGTCCGCTGGCCCGCCGCAGCAACATCTGGCACAAGACCCCCTCCAGGACAAAGGAGAGTTGCGCGCGGATCTGGGCCTGCTGGTATGGGGGGAACACGTCGATGATGCGGTTGATGGTCTGGACGGCCGAGTTGGTGTGCAGCGTGCCGAAGGTCAGATGACCGGTCTCGGCGATGGTCAGGGCCGCCTCGATGGTCTCCAGGTCCCGCATCTCCCCGATCAGCACCTTGTCCGGATCCTGTCGGAGCACGGATTTCAGGGCGGCCTTGAAGGAGTAGGTGTCGGCGTGCAGCTCTCGCTGGTTCACGACGCACTTCTTGTGCTGGTGGATGTACTCGATGGGGTCCTCGATGGTGACGATGTGCTCCGGCTTCTCCCGATTGATCTTGTCGATCATGGTGGCCAGGGTGGTCGACTTGCCGGAGCCGGTGGGGCCCGTCACCAGGATGAGCCCCTTGGGCCGCTCGCACAGCTCCGCCACCACCTTGGGCAGCCCCAGCTCCTCGAAGCCGAGGATCTTGTACGGGATGGTGCGGATGGCCACCCCCACGGCGCCCCGCTGGACGAAGACGTTGGCCCGGAAGCGGCTGAGTCCCTTGACGCCGAAGGAGAGGTCCAGCTCCTTCTGCTCCTCGAACTTCTGCTTCTGCACGTCGGTGAGGATGCTGTAGGCCATGTTCTTGGTCTCGGGGGGGGTGAGCGGCTGCGACCCGACGGGCGTCAGGTGGCCGTGCAGGCGGATCATGGGGGGAATGCCGGTGGTGATGTGGAGATCCGACGCCCCCTTGTCGATCATCTCTTTCAAGAGTTCGTGCAGGTTCGCCATGCGTTGGATCTCCCGAAAACAGGGCATTGGGCTGGTTGCGCAGGCCCAATACAACACCGACAACCGACAACTGCCAATGGAAAACCGACAACCGACAACTGACAAC
Source organism: Candidatus Methylomirabilota bacterium (assembly GCA_016209725.1). Taxonomy (GTDB): domain Bacteria; phylum Methylomirabilota; class Methylomirabilia; order Methylomirabilales; family 2-02-FULL-66-22; genus 2-02-FULL-66-22. The sequence continues at coordinate 8,174 of JACQVO010000173.1, forward strand.
CGACAACCGGTCATCTATCTCCCCGCCTCCATGTCCTTGCCTCCCTTTGACCGGTTTTCAATTGTCAGTTTGAAATTTGAGATTCCCCTCCCATCAGGCTAGTTGCCCGTGGTCACTCGCAGGATCTCTTCCAGGCTGGTCACGCCCTCGCGGATCTTCTGCAGCCCAGACTCGCGCAGGGTGCGCATGCCGTTCTTCCGTCCCAAGTCCCTGAGTTCGATGACCGAGGCACCCTGGAGGACGGCCTCCTTGATGTTCTCGCGGATGAGCATGACCTCGTACAGGGCGACGCGCCCCTTGTATCCGGTGTCGCTGCAGGCCATGCAGCCCTTGCCCTTCACGGGGGTGATATTGGAAGCCTCCTCGGGATCGAAGCCGACGTTCAGCAGGACCTGGGGGGGGACGGGGGTGGGCTCCTTGCACGCCTGGCAGACGCGGCGGGCCAGACGCTGGGCCACGATCACGTTGGTCGAGGCGGACACCAGGAACGGCTCCACCCCCATGTTCAACAGGCGGCTGATGGTGCTGGGCGCATCATTGGTGTGGAGCGTGGACAGCACGAGGTGTCCCGTCAGGGCGGCCTTGATGGCGATCTCCGCCGTCTCGTAGTCGCGGATCTCCCCCACCATGATGATGTCCGGGTCCTGGCGCAGGAAGGAGCGCAGGGACGCGGCGAAGTTCAAGCCGATCTCCGCCTTCATCTGCACTTGGTTGATGCCCGGCAGGTTGTACTCCACCGGGTCCTCGGCCGTCATGATGTTGGTCTCGGTGGTGTTCAGCCGGTTCAGGGCGGAGTAGAGGGTCGTCGTTTTCCCCGACCCGGTCGGCCCCGTGACCAGGACCATGCCGTACGGCATCAGGAGCCCGGTCTCGAAGTCTGCCAGGGCATGGGCCTCGAAGCCCAGCTTGGTCATGTCGAGTTGGAGGCTGCCCTTGTCCAACAGCCGGAGGACCACCTTCTCGCCGAACAGGGTGGGCAGTGTGGAGACCCGGAAGTCCATCTCCCGCCCGGCCATCTTGATCTTGATGCGGCCGTCCTGGGGGAGCCGCCGCTCGGCAATGTCGAGCTGCGCCATGATCTTGACGCGGGAGGTGATGGCGGCCTTCAGGCGGGTCGGCGGCTGCATGACCTCGTACAGGACGCCGTCGATCCGGTAGCGGACCCGGAAGCTCTTCTCGTAGGGCTCGATGTGGATGTCCGAGGCTCCCTTCTTGATGGCGTCGGTCAGGATGAGGTTCACCAGCTTGACGACCGGCGCCTCCTCCGCAGCCTGCCCCAGTTCGGCTACATTGATGCTGTCCTCGCCGTCCCGCAGGGCCTCGACGTCCTTGTCGTCGAAGTTCTTCATGATGTCGTCGACCATGCCGGCCGAGTCGTAGTGCTTGTTGATGGCGTTCTTGATGGAGGTCTCCGC
>JACQVO010000183.1 GCA_016209725.1 Candidatus Methylomirabilota bacterium
GCCCAGGTCCCCGCCCCGCGCATTCCGAATCCGTACTGGTTCTTGTCCGGCTTGGTGAAGCCTTTGGCCAAGGTCAGGAAGTCGTCCCACGTCCAGTCCGGGCCCGGGATCTTGAGGCCGTACTCTTTGGCCCGATCAGTCCGGACGAAGATGGCGTCGTTGGTGACGACCCAGGGGAAGGAAAGAATCTTCCCCTTCACTGTCACCGTCTGCCAGGCGACGGGCACGGTATCCTTGTAATACTTCCAATCCTTGATCCGTGCCGTGAGATCCTCGACTGCGTTCATGCCGTCGAACTCGCCCACCCAGTTATCCCAGATCTGGCAGCAGTCCGGCGGGTTCCCGGCGGTGACAGCGGTGATCAGCTTCTGCCGCGCCTGGGCCTGGGGCACGAACTCGACCTTGACCTCGACATCCGACTGGGACTTGTTGAACCGCTCGACGAGCGACTCGACCAGCGAGATGCGTAGCGGCTCGGGGACGCTGAACTGGAACCGGACGGTGGTTGCCGCGTGGGCCTTGCGTGGCCAAAGGAACGGCTCCTCCCACCACTTGAGGTCGGCGGCCGTGATCACGCCCGAGGCGGCCAACGTCTGGAGAAACTGCCGACGGGAAAATCGCCAACGCTCATCCATGTCCTCTCCTCCTTTCCAAGCCGGTAATCCCCGCTGCCTTTCGGCCAGATCGGCTCCGCCAATCTGCGCCCGGGATGCCAGCCATGCTGTCCATTACCCCTCCCGGGGATGCCGCACAGAGTATCTCCTGCAGGCTTCCGCGGTTCGTGTCCTCAGCCTCGCCCGATCACCTCCTTTGTCTGGTGGGGGGCCTTCCCGGGCCGCTTCCTCAAGAGGAGTGACCGCCCGAAGCCCACCGAGCGCTTCACCGATTCCCCCGCCTTCACAGGGATCACGATGGCGGTGTGGCGGCTCGCGCCGGAGCCCCAGCCCATCGCCCGTGAGACGCAGGCCACCCCGTCGCGCACCACTGCCCCCACCTCGTGGGCCCTGGTGAGCGGCATCCGGGAGGCAGGGGCGCTCACGCTGACCGCCGCGACGGGGTTCCCGCGATGATCGAAAATCGGTGCCCCCACGCACCGCACCCCGTCCTCGAACTCCACGTCGTCAATGGCGTACCCCTGCCGGCGGACCCGGGCAAGCTCGCGCTCCATGGCGGAGACGGCCATGATCGTCCGCGGGGTGTGCCCGGCCATGCCATGGCGGACCAGGATCGTCCGGGCCTTTTGGGGGGGCAGAAACGCCAGCACGGCCTTCCCCAGCGCCGTACAGTGCATCGGGACGCTCCGGCCAAGTCGCGAGTTGGTACAAAAAGGTCCCGACCCTTCCAACTTGTCCAGATACACCATGCGGCCGTCCTCGGGGACGGCAAGGTGGGCGGTCTCGCGACAGTACCCACTGAGCTTCCTGAGGATCGGTCGCGCCGCCTCCAGCAGGTCCGTCCGCTCCAGGACTCGGTGACCGAGATCCAGCAACTTGAAACTCAGACGATAGAGGGCCCCGTCTTCTTCACGGGTGACGAATCCATGCTGGGTCAGGGTCTTGAGGATCCGATACACCGTCGGGCGGGTGATCTTCAGGGTCTGGCTGAGCTGGAAGGCCGTCAGGGGACGGGGGCTCGACCCCAGGCTCTCGATCACGTCCAAGGCCTTCACCAGGGACCGGTTTTCCACGAGCGGAATCCTGTCTCATTATGCGGACAAGGCGTCCGTATAGTGTTCTCCCTGCTTTCCTGCGTACCACTCCCCCGCCTGAATTGTCAAGGGTAAATTCATGGGCAATTGGCTCAGAACCGGGGGCGGGGGCCTACGCCTGCCTCCCACCAGGATGGGCAGTCGCCCCTGACCCGCGTTGACAGCCCACGAGACCGGTGCTAGGTTCTCGGACGTGATGTCCCTGAACCATGATGTCTCCGCAAGGGAGGAATCATGCCGATGAACCTGTTCAAGCAGTACACCCCCAAGGATGGATACACGGCCCTGGTCAAGCCCGGCAAGGACGGCATCGAGTTTATCGAGTTGGGAATCCTGCGTCTGCCGCCCGGCGGGGCCTACCGCAGCGCGAGCCATGATCAGGAGGTCTGCGTGGTCCTGTTGGGCGGCTTGGCTAACATGACGGCCGGCGAAGTCAGCTTTCCCTCGATCGGCGGCCGGGCCAACGTGTTTGCCGGCCGCGCCACCGCCCTCCACATCCCGCCCGGCCTGAAGTTCAGGCTGGAGGCCGTGGGCGCCCTGGAGGCGGCCATCGCCAAGGCACCCAGCGACCTGGCGGGGGAGCCGCGCCTCATCGGCCCGGAGAAGGTCAAGGTCAATGTCCGGGGGAAAGACACCTTCGAGCGGCAGGTCCACGACATCCTGGACTTCAATTTCCCGTCCAAACGTCTGCTCGTCGGCGAGACCTTCAACCAGCCCGGCAAATGGTCCAGCTACCCCCCTCACAAACACGACCGCATGGCCCCACCCGATGAAACCCGGATGGAGGAGGTGTACTTCTTCAAGGTCAACCCGCCCCAGGGCTTCGGTTTCCAACGGGTCTACAGCCCGGACCGCAATTTCGACCAGGCCTTCGTCATCCGGGACAACAGCCTCACCAAGCTGCCCTTCGGGTTCCACCCGACCGCTGCGGCGCCCGGCTACTCCCTCTACTACCTGTGGGTGCTGGCGGGCGAGCCCCGCAACTACACGCTCTTCGACGACCCGGATCACACGTGGGTCAGGGACGCCTAGCGATGTTGACCTGCTGGAAATGCCACCGCGACCTGGGGCCGATGCTCGAATACCAGAAGATGGTGACCGAGAAGGGGCCCATCTGTTACGCCTGCTTCAATGCCCTCCAGGAAGAGGCGCATCAGGCGGAGCAGGCCCGCCGCGCCGCCGACGAGAATCCCTAACCGCCAAGACGCCAAGACCGCCAACCTCGATACGCACTGACACGAGCCGGACGCCATTTCCTCGGATGCGGCGCCTCAGGCGCGGCGTGATTGGCGATTGAGGGAGACGATGATCGGGACGATGTCGGCGAGGGACTTGCAGCCGACCAGGAGTCTCGACAGGCGTCGGCCCGCCTCCACGGCGCTTCTCACGGTCGGGGGCAACAGCGGACCTTTTCCCAGTCGCCGGGACCGGAAAAGCTGCGCAAAGGCATAGGCGATCTCGGGAATGGTGGAGACCTTTCCGAAGTTTCCGAGGCCCAGCACGAGGTCGTTGTCGTTCCCCTGGATCAGACTCCGGCTGTCCGCCTTGTACAGGACGACGGCTTTCCCGGCCATCCAGGCCATGGCGGCCTCCGCCACCCCTCCCTCGTCAGGGACCCGCCCGTTCATGTTCAGGACCAGGCCCTGGCACCCGGAGATCACCTCGTAGGTGTCGAGGCAGAAAATGGCCTGCTGGATCATCCCGGTCGCCTCGGCGGAATCGTAGCCTCCCTGCAGGAACTCCCGGTGGACGTCCGTGAAGAGGAAGCTGTCGCGATGCGGAAGAAACGCCGAGAATCCGGCCCCTTCCAGCGTCCGGGCGATCTCTGCCATCTCCTCCCGCTCGGCGCGATTGAAGAGCGGCCCGGCGCAGTAGATCCGGGGACCGGGCTCGCCCTTCCGCAATCCTGCCAAGGCCTCTCCTGTCAGTTCTGCCGGCCGGGGGACCTCTCGGCGGGGGCGTTCCGGTCGGACAGGCGGGCCAGAACAGCCACGAGATGGTCCTGCACCACGGTCAACCGCGTCGCAACCTCGACCGCCTCCAGCGCCCGTTGCCGTGTCTCGGCATCCGTGATGGCCGCGCCGGCGATCCGATCCACGATGATGCCTGGATCCTTGACGCCGCTGAAGATCTTCGTGGTCTCGCTTTGCCCCTTGTGCACCTCGGACAGCATCCGCAGGTAGAACACCTTGAGGCGTTCCACCCGGTCGGCCAGCCCTTTGGGGTCCGCACCGAGGTATCGATCCGGCACCGGCCGGGCGCGGGCCAGCCGGTAAGACTTGTCGGAGGGCATCTCAGCCGTGATGGCGATCCGCATCGTCCCGCGGAGCAGGATATTGAAGCGTCCGTCGGCGAGCTCCTCGTGCTGGATGATCTCGCCCGCCCCGGCGACGGGGTAGACGGGCGGGCGGCCGTAGTAATCCTTCTCCCAACCGGGCTTCAGGAGCGCCATGGCAAGGCGCTTTTCCCCGGCCAGACAGTCGCGCACCATCTGGCGATAGCGCGGCTCGAAGATATGCAGCGGCAGGAGCGTGTGGGGGA
>JACQVO010000184.1 GCA_016209725.1 Candidatus Methylomirabilota bacterium
CCGATGCCCAGGGCGCGGAACATTTGGTTCTGGACCTCCCGCCGGTGGATCCGGATGCTCCCTCCGCCGACCTCGGCCCCGTTCAGGACCAGGTCGTAGGCCTTGGCCCGGATCTTCCCCGGATCGGTGTCGAACAGCGGGATGTCCTCGTCCATGGGGGACGTGAACGGGTGATGCATGGCGAACCATCGCCCTTCCTTCTCGTCCCATTCCAGCAGGGGGAAGTCGGTGACCCAGGTCATGGCCAGCGCCTCCGGGTCGATCAGCTTCAGCTCCTGGCCGAAGCGCAGGCGGATCCGTCCCATGGCATCGGCCGCCGGCTTGGGCTGATCCACGCACAGGAGCAGGAGGTCCCCCTCCTCGCCTCCCATCCGCTCGCGGAACCGCTGGAGGGTCTCTTCCGTCAGGAACTTGGCGATGGGCGACTGGACGCCCTCGGGCCCGATCTTGAACCACGCGAGCCCTTTGGCGCCGAAACCCTTGGCGAACCCCTCGAGCTGGTCGAGTTGGCTCCGGGAATAGCCGCCGCACCCCTTGGCGTTCAGGGCCATGGCCCGCCCCCCCGCCTGGAGCGGCTGGGCGAAGGCCCGGAACGAGGTTCCGGCGAAGAGGTCCCCCACCTCCTGGAGTTCCAGGCCGAACCGGATGTCGGGCGCATCCAGGCCGAACCGCCGGATGGCCTCATCGTAGGTGAGGCGCGGGAACGGTCGGGGGAGATCCGCGCCCTTGATCTCCCGGAAGATCTCAACGACCAATCCCTCCATGGTGGACAGGACCGCCTCCCGGTCCACGAAGGACATCTCGATGTCGATCTGCGTGAACTCCGGCTGGCGGTCGGCCCGAAGGTCCTCGTCCCGGAAACACTTCACGATCTGGAAGTACCGGTCGAAACCGGAGATCATGAGCAGTTGCTTGAATATCTGCGGTGACTGGGGCAGGGCGAAGAACTCCCCCGGGTTCACCCGGCTCGGGACCAGGTAATCCCGGGCGCCCTCGGGCGTGCTCTTCGTGAGGACGGGGGTCTCGACCTCGATGAACCCCTGGGAATCCAGGTACCGCCGGGTGACTTGGTAGAACCGGTGCCGCAGACGCAGGTTCCGCTGGAGCGGCTCCCGCCGCAGGTCCAGATACCGGTAGGTCAGGCGGATGTCCTCCCCGACGTTGGTCTCGTCCTCGATGGGGAAGACCGGCGTCTTGGCATCGTTGAGGATCACCGCCTCCCGGGCGACCACCTCCACCTCGCCGCTGGCCAGGTCCCGATTCTCGGTCCCCGGCGGCCGGCGGCAGACCTCGCCGCGGACCGCCACCACGAATTCGGGCCGCATGGCCTCGGCGCACTCGTGGGCCGCGGCAAAGCGCTCCGGGTTGAAGACGACCTGGGCCACGCCCTCCCGATCCCGGAGGTGCACGAAGATGAGCCCCCCGAGGTCCCGGCGACGATCCACCCAGCCGTTCAGGGTGACCACCTGGCCCACGTGGCTGGCCCGCAGCGCGCCACAGTAGAGGCTCCTTGCCCAGCCTTTCATGATGAAATCTCTTCCAATGGAAAATGCGAAACCGACAACCGACAACCGACAATGATAAGGCACCCAAGCCACGCAAACTCCATGCTGATTACCGTATCCATATCCATCCATCGTCGGTTTTTCATTGTCGGTTTAAGATTTTGCATTGCGCCTAGGTCCCGGACAATGCTCAAGACACTCACAGCGCTAGGATACCTAAGCGTTCTCTCGGTCCGGCAATCGCGTCAGGCGATCCGCCACCTCGCCCAGCGGGAGCGCGTGCTGCTCGCCCGACAGCATGTCCTTCAGCGTGGCCTGGCCTCGAGCCAGCTCATCGCTTCCGAGGATGACCGAGTAGCGGTACCGATCCTTGTTGGCCTGCCGCATCTGGCCCTTCAGGCTTCGCGCCTCGAGATCCACGGCGGCGCGCAGGCCGCGCTTCCGAAGCCCCTGGACGAGATCCAGCGCCGCCGGGAACGCCTCTGCTCCGACCGTGGCCACGTACACCCCGGTATACGCCGGCGCCTCCGGCGCGGCCTCCTGCGCCTCAAGCGAGGCCAGGATCCGCTCCGCCCCGATGGCAAAACCGATGGCCGGCGTGGGCGGACCGCCGATCTCCTGGACCAGGCCGTCATAGCGGCCGCCGCCCGCCACGGCGTTCTGGGCACCCAGGACCGGGTTCAGGAATTCAAAGGTCGTCCGAGTGTAGTAATCCAGGCCCCGCACCAGGCGCTCGTTCACCCTATGCTCGATCTTCAGGCAGTCCAGCAGGCTTCGCACCGTGGCAAAGTGCTCGCGGCACGGCTCGCACAGATAGGCCGAGATCGTAGGCGCTTCGGCCGCGACCTCCTGGCAGGTCGGCACCTTGCAGTCCAGGATCCGGAGGGGGTTCTTCGCCAGCCGCACATGGCAATCCGGGCACAGGGCGTTTCGATGGGCCTCCGCGTACGTCACGAATGCCTGGCGATAGGCGGGGCGGCAGACCGGGTCCCCGATGCTGTTCAGGTCCAGCCGGATGCCCGTGAGACCCCAGACCCCCAGCAGGTGGTGGAGCAGGGCGATCACCTCGGCGTCCACGGCCGGGCCCGGGGAGCCGACCGCCTCCACGTCAATCTGGTGGAACTGGCGGAAGCGGCCGGATTGCGGTCGCTCGTGGCGAAACATGGGCCCGATGAGGTAAAGCTTCACCAGGCTGCTCTTGGCGCCGAGGCTGTGCTCCATATAGGCCCGCATGAGGGAGGCGGTGGCCTCGGGCCGCAGGGTCAGGCTCTCGCCGCCCCGGTCCTCGAAGGTGTACATCTCCTTCTCGACGATGTCCGTGCCCTCCCCGATCCCCCGGACGAAGAGCTCGGTGCGCTCGAAGGCCGGGGTGCGGATCTCGGCGTAGCCGTAGCGGTCGAGCACGTCGCGGGCGACCGCCTCCAGCCCCTGCCATCTCCCCGACTCCTCGGGGAGGATGTCCGGTGCACCCCTGACACCCTTGATCAACTGGACGACCTCCAGCAATTTCGAATCGCGAATTTCGAATGTCGAATGTCGACCCGCATTTCGCACTCCGCAATCCGCAATCTCCCCTCACCCCATTCCTCTCTCCAGGCCGCAGGGGAGAGGAAACTCTGGGGGTACCCGGTGAGGGGTCAGTAGACCGGCGTGCGGTCGAAGCGGTGCGTCGCCTCGATGAAGCGCACGGTCCCGGACCGGTATCGCATGACGACGGAGTGGGTCCGGGCCCCACCGCCGAAGAACCGCACCCCCCGCAGGAGATCGCCGTCGGTGACCCCCGTAGCCGCAAACATGACATCGGCGCCCCTGGCGAGATCCCCGATGCCATAGACCCGGTCAGGGTCTTTGATCCCCAGCCGCCGTACGCGCTCCACCTCCTGATCGTTGCGCGGCTTCAGGCGTCCCTGGATGTCTCCCCCCAGACATTGGAGCGCCGCGGCGGCCAGGACCCCCTCAGGCGCGCCACCGATCCCCATGAGGACGTCCACTCCGGTGTCTGGGAAGCCCGTGGCGATGGCGGCGGATACGTCCCCGTCCTGGATCAGCTTGATGCGGGCGCCGATCTCCCGAACCGCACGCACCAGCTCCGCATGCCGCGGGCGGTCCAGGATCACCACGGTGAGGTCTTCGACATAGCACTTCATGGCGTCGGCGATGTTCTGGAGGTTCTGCGCCGGGCTGAGGGAGAGGTCCACGGCCCCCTTGGCCTTGGGGCCCACGGCGATCTTCTCCATGTAGGTGTCCGGCGTCGGGAGGAACCCCCCTTTTTCGGCGATGGCCACCACCGCCATGGCGTTGGCGCGGCCCTGGGCGACGATGGTCGTCCCCTCCAGGGGATCCAGGGCCACATCCAGCGCCGACCCGTCGCCGCTGCCGATCCGCTCGCCGACGAAGAGCATTGGCGCCTCATCGCGCTCGCCCTCGCCGATCACCACCGTTCCGGAGAAGGGGACCGCGTCGAAGGCCCGCCGCATGGCGTCAACCGCCGCCTGATGCGCCGCTTTCTCGTTTCCCAGACCCATCCATCGGGCCGAGGACAAGGCCGCCGCCTCGGTCACCCGGACCACCTCCAGCGCCAAGTTCCGTTCCACGCGTTCCCCTCCCTGGCTCGGGCCGCGCCCAGAGCAAAAGGGCGACGCGGACCACCTTGGCGGAGATCCGGCCGCCCCACAGCGGGGGCAGTATACTGCCCGCCGAGAAAAGGTGTCAACGGAAACGTGCCGCAGCTAGGGAGAGGCGCCAGTGATCGATCCGCACGTGACGCCGGCGGAATGCCCTCCCGGGCGTTTGCTCGGTCCGACGGAACACATTTTCGGAGTCGCATAACCAGTGGGCTGTCTTGACGGCTATTATCATGCGTGATAACATACTGCTCATGACTGAACGGAAGGTCGGAGGATTTATTTTCAGGACCTACATAGGCGACCATCCTCCGCTTCATGTTCACATCATTGACGGACAGAACCGCTACATCGGACGGTGGGACATCGAGCACCAATGCCCCATGAAAGGCGACAACTTTGAGGTCTCAAAGCAGTTGCGAAAGGTGCTGCACGAGGCAGGTTATCTGAGGGAGAACCCATGAAGCCCGACGTACTCGTAGCAACGCAGGACTCTCATTTGCAGCATCGACTTCAGGGCAAAGTAGCTGATCTCTGCCGAGTGAAGGTATCACCCTCACCCGGTCAGGCATACACACAGCTTCTACAGAAGTCCTTCCACGTATTCATCCTGGACTCGAAGCTGCCCCAACTCGACAGCCTGGAATTGGCGCATGCCCTGCGGCATGCTCCTGCGACACCTCGAGTTTTCCTTTCCTGGGGGCATTTGGAAGTGGATACGGCCCTCTTTGTTCGCAATATGGTCCACCATATGAAGTGGTCGGAGCCTCTGGTGATCCGCCGCTCAGTCCCTCTCCTCGTCAAGGCGCTGCGTGCCCTACTCGACCCGGCTGCCGAGCGAACCCTCGACGGTGTGCGCTATCTGCCGAAGGAAGCAACGTTTTTCGTGGCCTTCCGCAGCGGCAAGACTTACGAACTTCCCCGGAAGGTCATCCAGGCTGATGACGCGTCGCCGGTCGTCGGGGAGCCTCGTGTCACCGACGACGGTGGCGCCTTCGAGGTTCGGCAGAAGTCCGGCAATACCTACGCAGTGCCCTGGGACTTCGTGCTGTACCACCAGGAGCCGAGCTATCCCTACCACAAGGGACAGACAGGACAGCGAGAGGTTGAGGCTCGCGGCGCCGAGCGCATCGCAGCACGCATTCGCCAGGAACGGGAAGCCCGCGGGTGGAGCCTCGGGGAGTTGGCCCGACGGACAGGCATGCAGGTCCCGAACCTTTCCCGCCTGGAGAGCGGCAAGCACATGCCCTCGCTGGAGACCCTGGAGCGCGTAGCCGAGGCATTGGGCGGCCGCGTGGCAGACCTGGTAGCGGCATGAGTGGATCCCTCCGAGCCGAGTGTGGCGACTCAGAAATGTCCTTACATTTGACGCGTTCGGGCTGAGCTTGTCGAAGCCCGAAATCCTCATCCTTCGACAGGCTTGGTCGCGAGCGTCTCGTCTGAGCTCGACGCGGGCTCAGCCGAGCGGCTCAGGGTGAACGGAAATGTAGAGGGATTCCGGAATCATCCCCACATCGCCCACCGCACTGCCTAGCGCGTACGACGGGGCAGGCTGGCCCACGCTCCTCGTTCGCGGATCAGGCGTTTTTGAGGCATCCGGAAGAACGACGGCAAATCGCTCGACCCTTGTCACGCTCTGCCGGTTCAGAAGACAATAATACCTATAATGCAACGTCCCCTAATTCTGTATGGGCCGGGATTACGGGTATCTCGCCTTGATGGCCGGTATCGCCGGGGGCGCCGAGGCGGTGGTGATCCTGGAGTTCGAGACGGATCCCGAGACCGTGGCGGGTGAACTCCGGGCAGCCTACGAGCGAGGCAAGGCTCACGCCTTGGTCGTCGTGGCCGAGGGGGCGAAGTATAACGCCGAGGCTATGGCCGCCCATTTCCGAGAGCACCGGGAAGCACTGAGCTTCGACCTCCGCGTCACGCCGCTCGGCCATGTCCAGCGGAGCGGTACCCCCGGGGCCTTTGACCGGATCCTCGCGACCCGCCTGGGGTGCGGGGCCGTGGAAGCCCTCGCCCGGGGGAACACGGCGTGCTGGTCGGCTCCATCAAGGGCGAGGTGACCACCACCCCCTTGACCGAGGTCGTGGGGAAGAAGAAGCCGCTGAACCCCCACCTGGTGGAGCTCTCCCAGATGCTGGCCAAATGACCGAGGGGTGAACGCAGGAAGGCGTCCCGCCGCCGAACAGGACCTCCCGTCGCCCCCACCACAAGGTCATGCGCGGGCCGATCGGCGAGGGGTGGCCGCCCCAGGGTCCCATGTCCACTGGTCCGGCCCTTGCCAGGTTTCCCCTTTGCCCCGTCTCCGCCATCGTGCTAGAATTTTCACAGGTCAGGCGGGGTCATCGCCGACGTCATGAAGCGGCATTCCACAGGAGGATTGGATGAAACTCATCGGGAAGGTGTTGGTGGCCCAGGGCGGCGGCCCGACCGCAGTCATAAACCAGTCCCTGGTGGGGGTGGTCCAGGAATCGAGAAAGTTTTCCCAGGTGACCAGCGTTTATGGGGCGGTCCATGGCGTCCGGGGGATCGTGAACGAGGATTTCCTCGATTTGACTCAGGAGACCACCCACAATCTCGAGCAGGTCGGCAGCACCCCCTCGTCCGCCCTGCTCTCGACCCGTGACAAGCCCGATGAGAAGTACTGCCAGGAGATGTTCCGGGTCATGCGCGCCCACGATGTCCGCTACTTCTTCTACGTCGGGGGGAACGACTCGGCGGACACCGTCCGCATCGTCAACCAGCAGGCCGAGAAATCGGATTACGATTTCCGCGCCATCCACATCCCCAAGACGATCGACAACGATCTGACGGTGAACGACCACACGCCGGGCTACGGCTCGGCGGCCCGCTTCGTGGCCCAGGCGTTCATCGGGGCCAATCTGGATAACGCGGCCCTCCCGGGCGTCTACATCGCCGTGGTCATGGGCAGGAACGCCGGCTTCCTGACGGCAGCGGCGGCGATCGCCAGGAAATACCCGGATGACGGCCCGCACCTGATCTATCTGCCGGAGCGCCCGTTCAGCATTGACAAGTTCCTGAAGGACGTGCGGGCTGCCTACGACAGGTTCGGCCGGTGCGTGGTGGCAATCTCGGAAGGCGTCGTGGACGCGGGGGGCAAGCCCATCGTGATGACGCTGGTTGACACCGTCGAGAAGGACGCACACGGGAACGTTCAGCTCTCCGGGACCGGCGTCCTGGGGGATCTGCTGGCCCAGCAGGTGAAGCAGCACCTCAACATCAAGCGGATCCGCTCGGACACCTTCGGATATCTGCAGCGCTCGTTCTTCGGCTGCGTCTCGGATGTGGACCAGCACGAGGCGCGCGAGGTCGGGGAGCGGGCGGCCCAATTTGCCCTCTGGCATAATCTCGACGGCTCGGTCACCATCCACCGCACCGGCTTCTATTCCGTGGATTACCGTTTGAGCCCGCTGGAAGAGATCGCCGCCAAGACGCGGAGGATGCCGGACGAGTTCATCACCGACGAAGGCAACGACGTGACCGGCGCCTTCATCTTCTATGTCCGACCCCTGCTCGGTTCCGGGTTGGGCTCTGCCCAGAGGCTCCGGGCGCCCCGGGCCGCCAAGCTGCTCAACAAGGAGAGTTAGGAAAGGTCCCGGCTGGAGAGGGGAATGGGCGGGGTGATCGCGGCCGTTGACGATCTCTTCTTCGGGGCAAAAATCCTGGAGACAGCGCAGCGGCTCAACGTCCCGCTTGCCCTCGTGCGCTCACCCGAGGAGCTGGCCGAAAAGGCGCGGGCAACTCACCCGGCCCTCGTGATTTTCGACCTCAATGCGGAGGGGTGCCGCCCTGTGGAGGCAATCCGGCAGGTGAAAGCAAACCCTGATCTGCAGGGGACGATTGCCTTAGGCTTCTTTTCCCACGTGCAACATGAATTGAAGACGGCGGCTGCGGAGGCCGGGTGCGACCGGATCCTGGCGCGCTCGGCCTTCACGGCCCAGCTTCCGGATATCCTGCGACCCTACGCCACCACGTGAAGGCCTCCATACAACCGCCAAGACGCCATGGTCGCCAAGGATGCACGAACCCATGGGCCCCTTCGGTCCACCCACAAACGTACGGTCGTTGTGTTGGGAGCATCCCGTCTTGGCAGTATTGGCGTTCTTGGCGCCTTGGCGGTTGAGTCGCGCTGTCCGGGCTACTCCAGCGGGACCCGGACGATCACCCGGATCTGCCCGCCGCGATCATTCCGCCCGAGAAAGACAAGCTCCTCCACACCGCTGAGATTTCCCGGCTCACTCGGATGAGAAGTGACGAGGGAGGCCTCGATTGAGATCGGGGTCGTTTGGTGCGGTTCCACACGGCTCGCCAGGGGAAGCTTGCGGGTTGTGACGATTCCCGTCAGGCTCCGGACCGTGACCTCCACCTCTTGGAACTGGACCCCCACCCCCACGGTGTCTGTGAACAGGACCTCATGCTCCCAGCGCACGCCCGCCTGAGTCCAAGGTGGCAACTCACCCGCCGCCATGGGCCGTTTGCTCATGGGAACCACAACCACCCGCAGTTGCCCCGGATTTTCGACCTCCACCCGGATGGGGAGTTTCGGCATCTCCGGGAGGGGCTCGCAGCCTGCCCCGGCCAGCAATGGCACGAGCGCCAGATAGACCCCCATCGCTCGCCTCATTCGCCGTCCTCGGATCTCCATGTCCCCTCCTCCTCTCGGGTCAGATCTTCCACCGCCAAGACGCCAAGAACGCAAAGGCCCGAGTGGGTTCTTAGGCGACGGAAAGAACATCGTGAAATCCCCCATGAACCCGGTTTCGTGTTCCCCGATCCAAAGACACGGCATCGTATCCTTGGCGACCTTGGCGCCTCAACCCGGATTATTCGCGAACTCGTTCGCGAATAATCGCGGGAATGACCTGTCTGCCGTGGCACAGGCAGGCCAAATCCCAATGACAAATGACCAATTGGGATGGCAACTCCGTGACGCTCCTTTCACCCGCGCCGCCGCGTGGCCCGGCGCAAGGCGCGCCGCCGCGCCCGCGCCAGGAAGTCGAGACGCGCCTGCTCGTCCAAAGGGGCCGGCTCGCTCGCTGCCTCGCCGGAGGGTGACCGGTCCCGCTGCGCCCCGCACACGCGACAGGCCTCCAACACGACCTCCCGGGCGCGGCCCTCAGGACCGGAGTAGATGCGCCCGACCTCACGGTATCGGTGGCCGTGGCGCTCGCACCAAAGGGCTCGCAGGCGTTGCAGCATAGTAGTCCAGCCAACGGATCCGGTCAGGGCGTGGGAATCGCCACCCCCAACCCCCGCGCGACATCCTCGATCTGCCGCCAGGTCTCGTCCTCGACAAAGATACCGGACCGCCGACGCTCCGCCTCGGTGATCATCTCCGGCTCGCCCGGGGTGAGGATCCCGTCGCTCCCCGGCACTGGAGGACAAGTCTTCAAGTATCGTACCAGATCGTCCACCTCGGCACGGAAGGTACCCGGGGGGATAAACCGCCCGATATCCACCACGATCATGAAGACCCCGTTCCGGATGGGCCCGGGGTGTTCCGTGGAGTATCCACCACGGGCCACGATCCCCGCCAGGACCTCGATCATCAGGGCCAGGCAGTATCCCTTGTGGCCCCCCGCCGGCAGGATGGTTCCCGGCGGTGTCGCGTAGAGATCGTTCGGATCCGTGGTCGGCTTTCCCTCGGCATCCAGCACCCAGCCCAGCGGCATCTTCTCCTTCCGGTTTCGCTTTACCCGGACCTTCCCCTCCGCGGCCACAGTGGTGGCGATGTCGAAGCTGATGGGTGCGGCGTCCCCCGTGGGGCAGGCGAAGGCGAGGGGGTTTGTGCTGAGGCGCGGTGCCCGGCCGCCCCAAGGCGCCATCCGCTGTCCGGCGCCGCCGGCGTTCACAGCCAGGAGGGCCAGCATGTCCCGCTCCAGGGCCATCTCGGTATAGTCCGCCAGGCGGCCGACGTGGTTACTGTTGAAGACGCCGACGGTCGAGACCCCGACGGCCGCCGCCTTCCCCATGGCCACCTCCATCCCGCGGCGGGCGACGATCTGGCCGAATCCCAGCTTGCCGTCCACCAGGGCTGTGGCCGGTCCCTCCTGAACGATCACGGGCTCGGCCGTCGGGTTGGCCTCGCCCTTCTTCCACGTGGCGATGTACTGAGGAATACGGATGACGCCGTGGGAATCATGGCCCCGCAGATTGGCCCGGACCAAGAGCTTGGCCATCCATGCGGCCCCATGCGGCGGGACCTGGATAGCTCGAAAGATCTCACGGGCGAGGTTTTCGAGCGGCTCGTACTGGAGGGTCGGCATGTGTTCGTCTCTCCTCTGGAGGCTGGGACGGATGCGTATGGCGTATGGCTTATTGCATATGGCCCGGATCCGACCATACGCCATTTGCCATAGGCCATAGGCAGGACTCAGAGCATGGGGGTGATCGTCTCCACCGTCTCCTTGGATGGGACCACGGGGATAATCTCGAACTCGACCAGATCCTGCCACTGGACCATCCACTGCTGGAGCAACCGGGCGTCGTCGCATTCCATAAGCTGGAAGCAGCGATCGAAATTTGC
>JACQVO010000185.1 GCA_016209725.1 Candidatus Methylomirabilota bacterium
ATCACGCGCCGGGCGGATTCCGCCGCCACAGCCATGGCATGGGTGATGATCAGGATGGTGTGCCCCGCCCGGTTCAGGCGCCGGATCAGTGCCATCATCCCCTGCAGTTCCCGGTGATCCAGGCCTGTCGTGGGCTCGTCCAGGATGAGGACCTCCGGCTTGGTGGCCAGGGTGCTGGCGACTGCGACCCGCTGCCGGCTGCCCTTGGTCAGGACGAAGGGATCCAGGTCGCCCGCATCTGCCAGCCCCACCGCCTCCAAGGCCTCCTCCACGCGGGCGGTGATTTGGCTTTCCGAGAGGCCCTGCAGGCGCGGGCCGAACGCCACCTCCTCCCGGACGCGCTCGGCGAAAATCTGATGGTCCGGGTTCTGGAAGACCAGCCCGACCTGCCGGCTCAGGCGGCTGGGCGGCTGTCCCCGCAGGCTCTGTCCCAGCAGGCGGATCTCGCCGGTCGTGGGCTCGAGGATGCCGTTCAGATGCTTCACCAGGGTCGTCTTGCCGCTCCCGTTCTGCCCGAGGATCGCCACGAACTCGCCCCGACGGATGGCGCAGCTCACCCCGGAGAGGGCCTCGGTTCCGTCCGGGTAGCGATGGAGGAGATCCTCCACCTCGAGGAGGACCTCGCCTTCCGACTGGTCTGCGTCAGCCCGCCGTAGGGAATTCGCCGCACCATCATCCACGCGCCATCCGCCCGTCCGGATGGCCGTGGCCGCCTGGCCCGGGTCTTGCCACTGCTCACGCAGGCCAAGGGCGGAGGCCATTCGGGCCAGGGTGAATCCCTTGACGCCGAGCGCGTCGAGCCGGTCAGTCTCGGCCCAGAGCTCGGCCGGCGTTCCGTTCAGGGCTATCCGTCCCCGGTCCAGGACTATGAGGCGATCCACCCACCCCATCTCGTCGGTCTCTGGATCAATGATCACCAGGGTGAGGGCGCGCTCGCGACGGAGGCCGCGGATCGCCTCCAGGAGGTCCCGCCTGCCCGCCGGGTCCAGATCGCTGGTCGGCTCGTCCAGCACCAGGACCTGCGGCTCCAGCGCCATGACCGAGGCCAGGGCCAGCCGCTGCTTCTGCCCGCCGGACAGCCCGGCCGGCGCCTTGTGGCGCAACGCTTCGAGGCGGACCGTCTGCAGGTACCGATCCACCCGCCGATGGATCTCCCGGCGGGGGACGCCCAGATTCTCCGGGCCGAACGCCACCTCCAGCGCCACGTTGGTCGAGAAGAGCTGCGCTTCGAAATCCTGGAGCAGGAAACCGATCGTATCGGCGAGATCCCGGGGTCGCTGACCGCGGATGTCCCGGCCGGCGATGGAAACGCGGCCCTGAAGATCGCCTCGCGCCAGGTGAGGGATGGTGCCGTTGAGGGTGCTGGCCAGGGTCGAGCGGCCGGAGCCGCTCCGCCCGAGCAGACCGATCAACTCCCCCGGACGGATGTGAAAGCTGACCTCGGAGAGCGCCGGCTCACTCGCGGCGCGATAGCGGAAGGACACACCCTCGAGGCGGATCACGCCCCTGGCCGTTTTCGCCGGTCTGGCGGCCCGTGGGTAAAGAAAGGCAGGAGGCTGCAGCGCGCCGCGGCCGCGGTCATACGAGGAAACAGCCCAGGACGAAGAGCACGAGGAAGGGGAGGACGCCCGCCACGACGCCGATGCCCGTGGTCCCGGTGCCGAACTGGAACGGCAGGGCGGCGTACAATCCGGTGGAGATGCCCACGCCGACGACGAGCGCGCCAATCCCGCCGATCCACATGAGGACACTTCCGATCCACGGCCGTGACGCATGGGAAATCTCGACCGGGTCCATGATCTCGGTCCAGAGGATATCCCACCGCTTGGCCCGCGGGTACATCAGCCAGAGGAGAAACGGTCCGAGGAGTCCGGCCCAGATGAAGTTATTCAGCGTGATCACGGAGGCCAGGATCCCGTATGGCACCAACCCGAAGAGCTCCGTGCCGTAGGAGATGATGCCGGCGCAAATGGCGCTGGCAAGGAAAGCGACCAGGAGGTACTCCCTGAGCTGCCGGCCCGTACGGGCATCCAGGGGCTGGCC
Organism: Candidatus Methylomirabilota bacterium; assembly: GCA_016209725.1. GTDB lineage: Bacteria > Methylomirabilota > Methylomirabilia > Methylomirabilales > 2-02-FULL-66-22 > 2-02-FULL-66-22. The sequence continues at coordinate 2,044 of JACQVO010000185.1, forward strand.
CGACGAGAGAGGCCCCATGTTCCCCCAGAGCTTGTAGGGCACGAGCCCATAGAAGAAGTTCCCCACGAACCCGCCGATGCTCCCCAGGCCCAGGGTCCCGAAGAAGTCGCCGATGAGGTTCCCGAAGGCCGATCCCCACGCCCCGGCCGGGCCGAAGAGCAGGCTGAAGACCACGGGAATCGCATTGGCGGGACGGAGTTCCGTGAAGCCGGGGATCAAGGGAATGCCTTTGAGCGGGATCAGGATCGCGGCATAGACCGCCGCGGTCAGGGCGACGAGGACGACCATCTTCGTGTGGCGCCACATCGTGACGACTTCACGCATGGGCTGGCTCGCTTTCCCCCCCTCCCGGATCATTTGCGATCCCGTTCGCGAATGATCCCGGGAATGACCAAATCCCAATGACAAATGTCCAAAATCATCCGGGGTAGTGCCGTCGGTAGGCTATCCAGAGCCCATGTGTGTGTCAAGGCGAAACGCGCGACCTGCACCTGGGCTGTCCTCGAAGGAATCTTCCACAGGGGCTTTCCGCTTGCGCCCGATGGGGGCACGTGGATAGAATGCCCCGGCACTCCGACGACCGGCCGCGGCAAAGGGTATGGGGAGGGTGTGCCCGGGGCGGGTGCGGATCACGGGAGGGCGCGGGCTCCCCGGAGGGGAAAAGGAGACGACTCCATGCCGGACTGCATCTTCTGCAAGATCGGTGCGGGCGAAGTGAAGGCGCACACGGTGTACGAGAATGAGAGCGTCCTGGCCTTCCTGGATATCCGCCCCGCGTCGCGGGGCCATACGATGGTCATTCCGAAGGTGCATGCCGAACGCCTGGGCCTCCTCGAGGATCGGCACGTGGGCCCGCTTTTCATCGGCGTCAAGGCCGTCATGGGGCTCCTGGAGAAGGCGTTGAAGCCGGACGGGCTGAACGTCGGATGGAACCACGGCTGGGCCGCCGGACAGCATGTGAACCATCTGCACGTTCACCTGATCCCCCGCTACGCCGGCGATGGGGGAGGGGGAATCCAGTCCCTGATCCGGAGTTCGGTGAAAGAGGACCTGGCCAGCGTCGCCGGCCAGATCCGGGCGGCCGTCCGCTAGAACGAGTGATCTCATGAGGCTTCAAATCCTCGGTCTGATCCTTGTCGTCAGCCTTGGCCCCCTCTCGGCGCCCCCTCTCTCCGCCGGGCAACAGGCCAGGCGTCCATACCGGATCGGTGTGCTTCACACCGGCTTCTTCCAGATCATCCCTGTGGTAGAAGGATTAAAGGCGGGCCTCAAAGCGGCAGGCCTCCAGGAGGGTCGTGATGTGACCCTCGACATTCGCTTCACGCGGGGCAACGTCCAGGCGGCCCCGGCCGCAGCGGTGGCCCTCGCCAAGGACGGTGTAGACCTCATCTTTGCCGATGCGGAGGAGGCCACGCGGGCCGCCAAGGCGGCCACCCGGACGATTCCCATTGTCTTCACCCAGGTGGGCGATCCAATGGCCGCCCGCATCGTGAAGGAGATTGCCCATCCGGGCGGGAATATCACCGGGGTGTCGAGCCTGGCCACGGAACTCGCGCCCAAGCGGCTGGAGATCCTGAAGGCGATCTTCCCGTCTGTACGCCGGGTGTGGGCCCTGTATTACGCGGACGAAGACTCGTCCCAGGCGGCCGCCCACAAGGCCCGGGAGGTCGCCCCGCTGCTGAAGCTGGAAGTGGTGGTTCGCCCGGTGCGGACGCCTGAGGAACTGGTCGCCCATCTCAAGGGCCTCCGGCCGGGTGATGGGTTGCTCGCCCCGCCGACGGTGACCATGAACATCCCCGGGGTGATCCTGGACCTGGAGTTGGGGGCCAAGTGGCCGGCCGTGTTCAACACGGCCTTCTGGGTCCAGAGCGGCGCCGTGGTGTCGTATGGCTCCAACTCCCACGCCGACGGGGTCCAGGCAGCCCGGCTCGTCGGGAAGATCCTCCGGGGGGCGCGAACCCAAGACCTTCCCGTCGAGGGGGCCAACAAGATCGAGCTCGCCATCAACTTGAAGACCGCCAAGAGCCTGGGGGTCACCATCCCCCGGGAGCTCCTTGTCCGGGCGGACCGGTTGATCCAATGAGTCGGGAACCAAGATTGGAACCGAATCGCAAGGCGTTCCGGGGGGGGTTCAATGGTCACGAAAGAGGAGGGGAGACATGCGTGAGAGAGGTTCGCTCGTTCTCGGAATCCTCATGGGCGTCATGGCCGCCCTGATCCTCGCCGGGCCGGCGAGCGCCATTGAGGTCGGGCAGAAGGCGCCGGACTTTACGCTGGCCGCCCCGGGCGGGAAACAGGTCAAGCTGGCAGACCTGCTGGGTAGGGGCCCGGTGGTGATCTACACGTTCATCCAGGCCTTTTCTGCAGCCTGAACGGCGGAGATCAGCGGCTTCGAGGCGAACCTCCTGAAATTCGAAGCCGCCAACGCCCAGGTGGTGGGCGTCAGCGCCGATATCCCGAACACGCTGGAGGCCTTTACCAAGACCAACAACATCAAGCACCTGCTGCTGTCCGACTTCGGCCGCAAGATGCTGCCGGCGTACGGCGCCATGGTGACGGACGAGAAGAGCCCGATCTACCGATACGCCAAGAGGGCGTATTTCATCCTGGACCGCCAGGGGATCGTGCGCTGGGTGAGGGTTCAGGCCAACCCGCTGGACCTGCTGAATGCCGACGAGGTATTGAAAGCGCTCAAGGAGTCCGGCGCATGATCGGGCGTTCTGTCGGTGCGAGCCTGGCTGTGGCGCTGATGGCGGGGGTCGCCGCGGGGGCGGCACCGGACTTCGCCGCGCTCCGGGTCCAGCCCTACGATCCTCCGAGGCCCGCGCCCGCCTTCGCGCTGCCGGATCTCCAGGGAAAGACGATGCGGCTGGCCGATCTGCGGGGCAAGGTGGTCCTGCTTTACTTTTGGGCCACCTGGTGACCGGACTGCCGGGAGGAGTTGCCTTCCGTCAATAAGCTCTACACCGACTTCAAGAAACGGGGACTCGAGGTGCTGCTGATCGACTTCCGGGAGGACCCCGAGGTGGTCAGGCGCACCGTCCGGGAGCGGGGCTACGTCGCCCCCGTCCTGCTGGACCAGAGCGGCGACGTGACCGGGAAAGGGTACGGCGTCTGGGGGCCGCCCACCGTCTACTTCGTCAACCGGCGAGGGCAGCTCGTTGGACGGGGGACGGGGCCGCGCGACTGGAGCACCCCGGCGGCCCGCCAGCTCATCCAGGCACTCCTGGACGCGGATGGGAAGCCCTGACGAAGAAACCAACCGCCAAGGCGCCGTTGTGGTGACCAGGAACGATCATGACCACTTGGCGGTTCAAGGGAACTTTTCAGGTTCACGCCCCCGGGTCGATCGTCCAGTCCAGGTGGGCCCAGATGACCCGCGAGTAGCGGAAGATGAGCGGGGCCAGGGGCAAGAACAATGGGAGCGTCGCCGCCAGGATCCAGAGGCCGGACCAGCCCGGCCGGAGCCAGTGGACCAATACGGCCAGCAGCACCAGGAGCGGCACAGCCAGGGCGTAGCTCACGTACATGGCGCCCACGAAATAGCCCGGTTCCCTCTCGAAGGGTTGCCGGCAGACCGGGCAGGCGGCATACATCCTGACCCAGCCCCGGAACATCCTTCCCCGGTGACACCGGGGACAGCGCTGGCGCAGGACGGACGCGATCGTTTCCAGCAACTCGGATGAAGAGGCCATGCTTCGCCTCCCCCTTGTCAGGGGGTCGGGTGATTCCCACCGGGGATAGCACGCCCTCTCACCCCAGTCAAACGACCGGGTGACCGGAGGCGGAGACCGGCACGCGGGATCTCCTCCGCCGGTCCGACCCGCCCATCGCCCACCCGAATCGCCGTCGAAGACATTCGTGGCATGGCAATTGATCCGGGCTGGCGTAACCGTTCCGGCTCGTGGAAATCCCCTTGACATACGGGACCCAGCGGGTGTAGATACAGCCTGTTTCTCAGCGTAATGGGGAAAGCGAAAGCCGCTCTCACACCTCCCCGGTGACGGGGAGGTTTTCCTCTCTCTACCACGTCCTCGAAAGGGTCATCACCATGAAGGCCGGCCGACCCTCCGGTGCCGCACCGACATCGCGCGTTTCCGATTGCCCCTGTCGAATATCTACGTCACTCTTTGAGGTCATAAGGCTCGCTCGTGGCGACCGCTGTCCCCCGCAGGGAGGCCAGGGGTAGGCCGGCGAAGGCCAACAGAAGGGAGGTCGCAATGGCAAAAGTCCTGGTGATCCATCCGGAGCGATGTACGGCCTGTCGGGCCTGCGAACTCGCCTGCTCCATGAAGCATTACGGCGAGTTCAACCCCAGCCGCTCCCGCATCCAGGTCAACATCTTCCTGGAGGAGGCCCTGTACATCCCCACCACCTGCACCCAGTGCGACCAGGCCTGGTGCGCGAAGATCTGCCCGACCAA
>JACQVO010000186.1 GCA_016209725.1 Candidatus Methylomirabilota bacterium
GCCATGCTCCAGCAGATCGACATCCGGGTGGAGGAAGCCTCGGTGAGCCTGGGGGTCCCGCCCTTCCGGACGTTCCTGAAGGTCACGATCCCCCTCATGTTCCCCGCCATCCTCTCCGGGGCGGCGCTGGCCTGGATGACCACCATCGGGGAACTCAGCTCGTCCATCCTGCTCTACTCCGGACCCTGGGCCACCATGTCGGTGGCCATCTTCACTGAGGTGTTCAGCAACCATTTCGGCACGGCCTCGGCCCTGGCCTCGATCCTGATCGTTGCTGCCTTCGTCCCCTTGTTCCTGACCTACCGGGTCCTGGGCGAGCGCGCGGCGCTCGGCGTGTGAGGGGGGGGATATGGCTAACGGGTTTCGCAAGACGCTGCTCCGGCTCTTGGGGCGGCCGCCGGCCCGCGCCGCGCTCCAGCCCAAGCTCTTGGAGCGGGTGGCCCTGTCCGGTTTCATCCGCGAGAAGGTGAGCTACCTCGTGGAGCCCGGGCAACGGGTGAGCGCCTACCTGTTGGTGCCGGCCGGGGAGGGACCGCATCCCGCGGTTCTGTGCATCCACCAGCACCACCGCGAGTTCCACCTGGGGAAGAGCGAGCCGGCCGGCCTGAGCGGGAACCCGGAGCAGTTCTATGCCTTGGAACTGGCCAAGCGGGGGTACGTCACGCTGGCCCCCGATGCCCTCTGTTTCGAGGAACGACAGCACCCGATCCTGCGGGGTCAGGATTACGAGCGGTTCGAGGCCACCAAACGGCTGACCGAGGGCTCGTGCCTGCAGGCCAAGATGCTCTGGGACCTTCAACGGGCGTTGGATTATCTGGCCACCCGGCGCGAGGTTGACGGCCGCCGGATCGGCTGCCTGGGGCACTCCCTGGGCGGGCAGGAGACGCTCTTCCTCAGCGCCCTGGACCGGCGCATCGCGGTCGGTGTCGGTAGCTGCGGCTTCAGCAGCTACCAAGCGATCTTCGCGGCCCACCTCCTCCACAACTTTGCCGCCTATGTGCCCGGGCTGTTGCGGTACGGGGACTTCGGGCAGGTCCTGGGCCTGGTGGCGCCCCGGCCGTTCCTGGTCCTGGCGGGGAGCGGGGATCCCCTCTTTCCCCTGGATGGGGTCCGAGCCACCGTGCGGGGGGCGCAGCGGGCCTACGGGAAAGCCCGGGACCGCCTCCGACTGGAAATTTACCCCGCCGGCCACGGATTCCCGGCACCCATGCGGGAGGCGGCCTACGCGTGGTTCGACCGATGGCTGACGCCGGGGCGATGATGGCGGAGATGGGATCGGGAGAGATCCGCTTGATCATCAGCGACTTCGGCGGCGTCATCTGCACCTTCGACTACCGGATCTTCTGCGAACGGTTGGCGCGCCGGACGGGCCGGGCGGCGGATCAAGTGCTGGCCGCGGCCTTCGGCGATCACCTGCAGGAAGACTTCGAGAGCGGGAAGCTCTCGGGGCGGGACTACCACCGGGAGGTGATGGCCCGCCTGGAGGCGGCTGTCCCCTACGAAGAGTTCTATGCCATGTACGGGGACATCTTCACCGAGATCCCGGCCACGGGCGATCTGCTCCGCCGGCTGCGCGCCCGGTATCCCTTGTATCTCCTCTCGGACACCAACGAAATCCACTTCGGCTATGTCCGGAAGACGGTCCCGCTGCTCTCCGTGTTCGACGAGTTCATCGTGTCCTATCAGGTCGGCGCCATGAAGCCGGACCCGCGGATCTACCGGGAAGCGCTCCGCCGCTCCGGCCTGCCCGGGGCGGCCTGCGTCTTCGTGGACGACCGTGCGACCAACATCGAGGGGGCCGCGCGCCTGGGCATCCACGCCGTGCAATTCGAATCGCCGGGGCAGGTGGCCGCCGACCTGGCGCGCCTGGGGGTGATCATCCCATGAGGGCGAACATCAAGGTGCTGGACTGCCACATGCACCTGTTGACGGCGGACACACAGCGGGAGGCGCTGGCCTGGCTGCCCCCCATGTCGCCGCCCGTGGCCGCCGCGGCCCGGCGCCGGCTGGGGCGGTACGAGCGGGAACAGAATGTACCGTCGGCCCAGCCCGCCGATGAGACGGTGGCGGCGGCGGCCGGGCGGTGGCTGTCGGAGTTCGATCAGTATGGGGTGACGGCGGCGGTCTTCCTGCCCCTGGCGCCCAGGCCGGATACGCTGCGGCGGTTCGCGGCGAGGCAGCCGGAGCGGCTCATTCCCTTCACCTTCGTGAATCCTTGGGAGGCCGGCGCCGACAAGATCCTGGAGGAGGATATCCTCCAGCGGGGGTTCCGCGGTTTGAAATTGTATCCCTCGATTCAGGGGTTCCACGCCTCCGACGAGCGCGCCTACGCGGTCTACGCCCAGGCCGAGGCGTTGAGTTGCCCCATCCTCTTCCACTTCGGCGTCACGCTGGACTACCGCTCGGACCTTCGCTATTCCAATCCGCTGGACCTGCACCCCGTCGCCCGCGATTTCCCGGGGCTCGCCCTCGTCGTGGCGCATGCCGGGGCGGGCTTCTTCCGGGAAACCCTCATGCTGGCCTATCACTGCGCGAACATCCTCGTGGACACGTCGGGCTCCGGGACGTGGATGCGCTACCTGCCCAGGCCGCTCACGCGGCGCGACGTGGTGGAGCGGCTGCTGGACGTCTTCGGCCCCGAGCGCATCCTGTACGGCAGCGATTCCCGCCACGCCTCGGAGGGGTACCGCCACTGGCTGCTGCGGGAGCATCGCGAGATCCTGGAGACGCTGCGTGTGCCGGAGGACGATCAGAGGAAGATCCTGGGCGGGAACATGGCGCGCCTCCTCCAGATCCCCTGGTGAGCCGGCAGACCGCCAAGAAGACATGGCAACCGGGCACTCAAGCAATTGGGCAACTAGGTAAGGCGGCAACGGGGCAATCGGGAAGCCCTGAGTGTCAGATTGCCGGAGTGCCTGATTGCCAGATTGCCAAATCGCCTGACTGCCTATCCATGTCGGTAAGGGGTTGAGGTGACCCCGAGGTCGAGGGGTTTCTCCGTTCCCAGGATGGACGCTGAGAGGGGGCGTGGGGTGATCGGGGCGCGAACGTTGCGGGAGATCGTGGACCAGCCGGAGGTGTGGGCCGCCGCCATCCGGAGCTTCGGCGCGGCCGCCCCGGAAATCGCTCGCCTCTTCCGCGAACGAGATCCCGACGAGGTCATCTTCACCGGCTGTGGCTCGTCCTACTACCTCTCCATGACGGCGGCAGCCAGCATGCAAAGCGTGGCTGGCCTGCGGGCCAGGGCGGTGCCCGCCTCGGAGATCCTCCAGTTTCCGGGAAGTGTCTTCGTTCCGGGGTCCCGCCCGCTCCTCGTGGCCTCCTCTCGTTCGGGGATCACCACGGAGACCGTGCGGGCGGTCGAGGTCGCCCGTCGCCGAGGGATCCCCACGCTCAGCCTCACGTGCGCCCACCGGAGCCCGCTGGTGCGGCAGGCGGACGTCAGTGTTCACTCCCCCAAGGGTCGAGAGGAAAGCGTGGTGATGACCAAATCCTTCAGCAGCTTGCTCCTCCTCGGCCTCTTGCTGGCGGCGGACCGCGCCGGCAGTTCGGCGCTGCGCGCCGAACTCCGCCGCCTGACGACCCTGGGGAGACGAGTCATCAAGGTGGCCCTGACGCTATGCGCGGACCTCGGCGCCGGGGCGTCCCGTTTCGTGTTTCTCGGCGCGGGACCGGCGCACGGCATCGCCTGGGAGGCCATGCTGAAGATGACGGAGATGGCCCAGCGGCCCGCCGTGGCCTATCACCCGCTGGAATTCCGCCATGGTCCGATCGCGGCGGTCGGGCCAGGAACCGTCGCCGTTCTCTTCGGCTCACGGGCCGGCGCCAGGCTGGAGGCGGATCTTGCCAGGGACCTTCGACGGTCCGGGGCCACGGTGGTCAGCCTCCTGGATGACTGGCGCGGCAATGCGGATGTGGACGTGAACGTCGCGCTGGGCGTCCGCCTCTCCGACGAGGCGCGCTGCCTGCTCTATGTTCCCTTCGCCCAGGCCCTAGCCTACCACCGGGCGATCGGCGCCGGCCTCGACCCCGACTACCCCCGCGGCCTCACCTACGC
>JACQVO010000176.1 GCA_016209725.1 Candidatus Methylomirabilota bacterium
CACCCCCCCGCCGAGCTGCTGCAATTCCGCGGGGAGGCAGGCCACCGGGATCGTCTCCCCCTGACACAGGATCATCCCCCGTTCCGTCACGTTGCGGAGTTCGCGCACATTTCCCGGCCAGGTGTAGGCCAGCAGGATCTGTTGCGCCTCCGGGCTGTAACCCCGGATGCGCTTCTTCAGCATGCTGTTGAACTCCTGCACGAACAGGTCCGCCAGGACCAGGACGTCAGTCCCGCGCTCCCGGAGGGGGGACACAGTCACGGGCATCACCTTCAGGCGATAGTACAGATCCTCGCGGACCGTCTGCTTTTCCACCAGTTTCGCCAGATCCTTGTTGCTGGCGGTGATGACCCGGACATCCACGGTGATGTCCCGTGTCCCGCCCACGCGACGAAAGGTCCGGTTCTCCAGGACCCGCAAGAACTTCGCCTGGATGGCCAGGGGCATGTCCCCGATCTCGTCCAGGAACAGCGTGCCGCCGTCGGCGATCTCCAACAGACCGCGCTTCAGCGCCTTGGCATCCGTGAAGGCGCCCCGCTCATGCCCGAACACCTCGGATTCCAGGAGGTGCTCGGAAAGGCCGGCACAGTTGATCTCGAGGAACGGCTTGTCCGCCCGGGCACTCCTGTAGTGGATGGCGCGAGCCACCAACTCCTTGCCCGAGCCGCTCTCCCCCTGGATCAGCACGGTGGTCTGGGGCGCCTTGGCCAGGAGGTCCACCATGGTGTTCAAATCCCGGATGAGGGGGCAGGTGCCGGGAATGACACCCGGGGCGCGACCATGGGCCTGGTGGCGGTAGTAGCGATTCTCGCGCCGGAGCTTGAGCATCTCCAGCGCCTTCTCCACGCGGAGCTCGGTCACCTCCAGGCTGCTGGGGTCTTTTTCGAGGAAGTCCTCCGCCCCCTTCCGGATGGCCGTGACGGCGGCCTCCACACTCCCGTGCCCGGTGAGCAGGATGACCGCCGCCTCGGGGCACACCCCCCGGAGGCGCTCCAGCACCTCCAGGCCGTCGGCGTCGGGCAGCCTCAGGTCGAGGAGGATCACCTCCGGCTCCTCGACCTGGGCCGCCTGGAACGCTGCCGCGCCGCTCTCCGCTTCGCAGGCGCGGTAGCCCTTCCGCTCCAGCAGGTGTCGGAGGCTCTTGCGGATGGTGGGCTGGTCGTCGACGATCAGAACCGTGGGTGGCATCGGAGCGCTGGGGCCTCTCAGAAACTCGGCGGTCCCGGCTGGAAGGGGAGCGCCACGGTGAACGTACTGCCGACCTGTTCCGTGCTGGCGGCGCCGATGGCGCCGTCATGGTCTTCCACGATCCGCTGACAGATGGCCAGGCCGAGACCCGACCCGCTGGACTTCGTCGTGAAGAAGAGGTCGAAGATCCGATCCAGGTCCGCCGCCGGGATCCCGAGGCCGGTGTCGGAGATGGCGCTCACCGCGTACTCCCGTGCCGGGTCCCCGTTCCCCGCCTTCAGGGCCAGGGCCCGCTGCACCGGCGCGGGCAGGGCGCCGCGCGAAATGCGCAGCAGCCGGATCGTGATCTGACCGCCGGGAGGCGTCGCCTGGACGGCGTTTCGCAGCAGGTTCAGGAAGACCTGCCGCAGCTTGTTCCCGTCCGCCGGGACCGGGGGGAGCTCATCGCCAATCTCCCGGCTGACATGCACGTTGGCCTCGGCCAGCTCCTCTCTGGCCAGGCCGAGAATCTCGTCCCAGATCTGCTCCAGGTTCTGCGGCGTGCGCTGGAGCTTGGAGGGCCGACCGTAGTCCAGCAGATCCTCCACCAGGCTGTTCAGGCGCTTGATCTCGGCCTGCATGGCCGCCAGCAGTTCCTGGTGCACGGGATCGAATTTCACCTCGGTCATGAGGATCTGCGCCACGGAGCTGATGCCGAAGAGAGGATTCCGGATCTCGTGGGCGACCCCTGCGGCCACCTCGCCGATGGCGGCCAAGCGGTCCTTGCGCCGCACCTCCGCCCGGATGGCGCGCAGATCGCTGAGATCGCGGAAGATGATGATGGTTCCTTCGGGCTGCCCCGAGGCATCCAGCAGGAGCGAGTTGTTGAACCCCAGGGGCACGGCGCGCCCGCCGGGGGCCTGCAGGTCCAGCTCCCGCAGGAGAGAGCCGACCTGCACGTCCAGGAGGGGGCCGGCGCTGGGAAACAGGTCCAGCAGGCGCTGGCCGACCGCCTGGGCCGCAGTCACGCCCAAGGTCTCCTGCCCGTGGTTGTTGATCATCCAGATCCGGCCCTCGCGATCCGTCAGCAGCAGGCCGCTGCCCATGTGCGAGATGATGTTCTCCAGGAGCTGCCGGCCCCGACTGAGCTCCAGGGCTTGGGCCTGGATGTTGTCCTGGAGTTCTCGCAGGAGGCGCTTGTTCTCCGCCAGCAGGCGATGCCGTTCCAGGGCGCGGCGGGTCGAGTAGATCAGGTCGCCCGGCTCGAAGGGCTTGAGGAGGACGTCGTACGCCCCCAGCTTGAGGAGGTCGATCACCCGGCTCTGGGACGAGTGGGCGGTCATGACCACCACGGGGATGTCGGGGAGGTCCTTTCCGAGGATCTGGAGGGCCTCGAAGCCGCTGATGCGGGGTAACATCAAGTCCAGGACGATGGCCCCGACGGGCTCCTGCCGCGCCAGGCGCAGGCCCTCCTCGGCGTCCTGGGCGGCCAGGACCCGATAGCCCTCGCCGGCGATGATCTCGACGCAGAGCTCGCGGACGAAGTGTTCATCGTCCACCACGAGGACGGTCTCAATCGCGATAGGCAGCATAGCGTCCATCGTGGCGAGACCATAGCAGAGGCGGCGCGGAGCTATCAAGGAGAATCTGAAGCGCCTCGAGCGGTCCGTTCCGGGGGATTTCGGTTGACGGGGCTGGCCGCCTTCACTAAGCTCGATTCGGCGAGGGCGGAGGAACTGAGGAGCAGGGGAGCGGAGGCGGCGTGGGACACCGCCTCCGGGGGTCTGACAGGTCAGCCCTGTCCGACGTTCGGAACTGAGCCGCGGACGCAGGATGGCGCAGGGACAGCACCACATGCCCAAGGTCAGCCTCTCCAATCGGGTGGCCGGCGCCCTGAGGGATGCCGGCCTGAGCCGCGGCGACCGCCTGCTGGTGGCGGTCTCGGGCGGGGTGGATTCGATGGTCCTGCTGGATGTGCTGAGCCGTCTCCAGGACCGCCTGGGTCTCCGGCTGTACGTGGCCCACATCCACCACGGCCTGCGCGGCCGGGCTGCCGACCGGGATGCGGCCTTCGTCATCGCCGAGGCGGCACGGCGGGGGCTGGGCGCCAGCCTGTGTCGGCTGGATCCGGCGGAGCGGCGCCGGGGTGAATCGGTGCAGGCCTGGGCCCGGGCGGCACGGTACCGGTTCCTGGAGAAGATGGCGGAGAGGGTGCGGGCCTCCCGCATCGCCGTGGCGCATACCCAGGATGACCAGGCCGAGACCGTGCTGCTCCACCTCCTCCGGGGGACTGGGCCCCGGGGCCTCGGCGGCATCCCGCCGACCCGCCATTCCATCGTCCGGCCGCTCCTCTCTGTGTCTCGGCCCGACGTGGAGGTCTACGCGGCCACCCGGCACCTCGCATTCCGTCAGGATGTCTCCAACGCCTCGGATGTGTATCGCCGGAATCGGATCCGCCACCACCTGCTCCCCCTGCTGGCTCAGGAGTACAATCCTCGGATCGTTCAGTCGCTGGCCACTCTGGCGACGCTCTTGCGCCAGGATGATGCCGCGCTCACGCTCCAGGCGGCGTCGCTCTTGGCGGCCGGCGCCCGGCAGGGGGGCCCGGCCGCCTGCCTCGCGGCGGCGGCCCTCGGGTCGGCGCCGCCCGCCGTGGCACGCCGCGCGTTCCAGGAGGCGTTCCAGCGCGTCAGCCGGGGCGAGCACGGCCTGACACGGCGGCACGCGGACGCCTTGCATCGCCTGCTCACCCGGGAGGGCGTCGTGCGGCTCCCCGGGGGGTTCCTGGCCCGGCGGTCGGGGGGGGATATCCGCATCGGGCCGGCTTCCGATCCGCCCTCGGGCGACACCCTCCCGATCCGGCCAGTGCCCGCCAGGGGAGAGGTCCGGTTGCGGCCGGGGGTCTGGACACCTTGGCGACCCCTCGACTGTCGCGTGCGCGTGCGGGAGGTGACGGCTGCCAGCATCCCGCCCGGCGGCCGCGATCGGTGGCGGGAGGTGTTGAGCCCGAGGCTGCTGGACGGGCCGATCACCCTGCGTGCCTGGCGTCCGGGGGATCGGTTCCGTCCTCTGGGGATGTCGGGGCAGAAGAAGCTCCAGGACTTCTTCGTGGACGCCAAGGTCCCCCGCCCCCAGCGGGGACGCATCCCGCTTCTCGTGACCGGCGGGCGGATCGCCTGGGTGATCGGGCATCGGATCGCCGAGGATTTCCGCCTGCGCGGCGGCGCCAAGGCCTGCCTGGTGGAGGTCGAGTTCCCCGGGGCGCAGGGTCCACCGACCACTGACCACTGACCACGGACAACCGACGACGGATCACGGACGACTGATAACGGGTCGTCCGTCCTTGTGCCCGGATTTGCCCGGTGGACAGTAGTCAGTGGTCAGTGGTCGGTCTTGCTGGCACGGAGTGCAGCATGCGATACCGGCTGGGGCCGCCGCTGATCACGGCAACGGAGATCCAGGCCCGCATCCAGGAGCTGGCGACGATCATCTCCTCGGACTACGCGGATCGGGACCTGCTATTGATCTGTGTCCTGAAGGGGGGCGCCATGTTTTGGGCGGACCTCTGCCGGGCGCTCCATATCCCGTGCCAGAGCGACTTCGTCGCCATGGAAAGCTATAGGGAGGCCACGTCGCCCCTGGCGGAGCCGCGGTTCACGAAGGCGGCCGACGTGGCCTTGGCCGACCGGGACATCCTGATCGTGGAGGACATCATCGACACCGGCCACACCAGCGCCCGCCTGCGGGAGCTGCTCTGGGCGCAGTCCCCCCGCAGCCTTGCCATGTGCGCTCTCCTGGACAAGGCCGAACGACGGCAGGTTGACACGGCCATCGAGTACTGCGGCTTCATCATCCCCAATGCGTTTGTGGTGGGGTACGGGCTGGACTACGCCCAGCAGTACCGACACCTGGCCTACATCGCCGTCTTGGAAGGGGTTCTCGAGGACTAGGTTCGGGATCTCTCCCCGGCCGATGGGGGGTCCCCCTTCCCCCGCCCGTCAGCGGCGGCCAGCCCGAACCTTCGAGGGGACTTTCAGCCGCTGAGGGCGCCGATTTCCCGATGTTTCCTGTTGTCTTTCGCGGGCTTTCATGTTACAAGAACCATACGAAGCGTGATCCAGACCGTGCTGTCGCGGGAGGAGATTTGGGGTGAGTCCCTTCTTCAAGAATCTGGCCCTCTGGCTGGTGATCGGCCTGATCATGGTGCTGGTGTTCAACATCTTCAACCAGAGCCAGCCCATGCAGCGAGAGCTGATCTTCAGCGACTTCATGTCCAAGGTGGAACGGGGTGAGGTGGGCGAGGTCACCATCAAGGGGAACGACGTCACCGGCCGGCTGACCGATAACACGGTCTTCCGCACCTACACCCCCGACGACAAGGACATGATCGGGCTCCTGCGCAAGCAGGGGGTGAAGATCACGGCCAAGCCGGCGGAGGGGAATCCCTGGTACGTGCAGGCCCTCCTGTCCTGGCTGCCCATGTTCCTGTTCATCGGCGTCTGGATCTTCTTCATGCGCCAGATGCAGGGAGGCGGCGCCAAGGCCCTGTCCTTCGGGAAGAGCCGGGCGCGCCTCCTCTCCGACAAGCAGAACAAGGTGACCTTCGCCGACGTGTCCGGCGTGGACGAGGCCAAGGAGGAGCTGCAGGAGATCATCGAGTTCCTCAAAGACCCACAGAAGTTCCAGAAGCTGGGCGGGCGCATCCCCAAGGGGGTCCTGCTCATGGGACCCCCCGGCACCGGCAAGACCTTGCTGGCCCGGGCCATCGCCGGTGAGGCGAACGTGCCCTTCTTCTCCATCTCCGGCTCGGACTTCGTGGAGATGTTCGTCGGCGTGGGCGCCTCGCGGGTGCGGGACCTCTTCGAGCAGGGCAAGAAGAACGCGCCCTGCATCATCTTCATGGACGAGATCGACGCGGTCGG
>JACQVO010000014.1 GCA_016209725.1 Candidatus Methylomirabilota bacterium
ATGGAGAAGGGCGGCGTCCTGGTGGTCAACACCGACCGCAAGCCGGAGGACATCCTGAAGTTCATCCCCAACAGGGACCTGCTCAAGGCCATCGTCTGCGTGGACGCCAAGGGGATCTGCGGCGAGGTCACCGTGGACTTCTCCGGCAGCGAAGGCGGTGTGGACGCGGTGGGGATCGGCGCCGGGCTTGCGGCCCCCATCCTGGGCGCCCTGGTCCGGGGCACGAACCTCGTGAAGTTGGAGAATCTGGCGGCGGTGGTGAAGAACAAGGAGGCCCTGTACAAGGGGCATGAGCAGGCTGTGGTGAGGACCCTGTAGGGGTGGGGTCCATATCAAGGAGGTCAGGCGATGTTCATTATCCCCAAGGAAAAAGAGGTGCCCCTCGGGTGCATCACACCAGCACCGGTGACGGAGCAGACCATGATGATCACCGGCAACTGGCGGGAATACCGGCCGGTGATCGATCAGGAGAAGTGCAACCTGTGCATGAACTGCGTGGTCTACTGCCCGGATGCCTGTTGGCAGTTGAACGAAGCCGAGGATGAGGTGGTCTGGAACGCGAAGTACTGCAAAGGCTGCCTGATCTGCGCGAACGAGTGCACCACCGAGGCCCTGAGCAAGGTCTACGAGCTGGATTTCGAGGACGGCGTGGTCCGACTGGAGAAACCGTTCTAAGGAGGGAGACCCATGGCAAAGGAGATGGAGTTGAGCGGATGCGCCGCCTCGGCCCAAGCGGCCAGGATGGCCAAGGTGGAGGTCATCTGCTCCTATCCCATTCGTCCCTACACGGCGTTGATGATGGAATTGGCCAAGATGGTGGCCAACGGCGAGCTGGACGCCGAGTTCGTTTACGGCGAGGGCGAGCATGCGCAGCTCTCGGTGGTCGCCGGCGCCTCGGCGGCGGGGGCCCGGGTTCTTACGGGGAGCTCCGGTGTGGGCGTGACCTACGCCTTCGAGACCTACTCCCCGATCGCCGGCGGCCGGCTGCCGGTCCAGATGATGATCGCCGACCGCGCGCTGGACCCGCCCGGTGACTTCGGGTCGGAGCACACCGACGCCATGTCCTGTCGCGATCAGGGCTGGCTCATGGGGTGGGCCGAGAACCCGCAGGAGGCCTTCGACAACAGCCTGATCAACTACCGCATCGGTGAGGATCACCGGGTCCTCCTCCCCCAGTACGTCTGCCAGGACGGGTACTTCGTCTCCCACATCCCGGGGAAGGTGGTGCTCCCGGAGCAGAGCCAGGTGGACGAGTTCCTGCCGCCCTACACGCTGCCGCACCCGCTGGATCCCAAGCACCCCGTCTCCCACGGGCCGCAGATCCGCCCCGACCAGGGGACGGTCATGGACTTGCAGCGGGCGCAGGCCATGCTGGATGCCCCCGCGGTGATCCAGGAGGCCATCGGCGACTTCAACCGGATCTTCGGGCGGAACTACTCTCCCTTCGTCGAAGAGTACATGACCGACGACGCCGAGATGGCCTTCTTCATCATGGGGGCCCACACGATGACGGCCCGGCACGCGGTCAAGCACCTGCGGAGCCAGGGCGTGAAGATCGGTCTGGTGAAGCTCCGGTTCCTGCGGCCGTGGCCGACGCAGGAGGTGGCCGAGGCCCTGTCCAAGTTCAGGGCGGTAGGCGTGGTGGAGACCAGCACCTCCTACGGCGGCGCCATGCGGGGCGGGAACCTCTTGCACGAGGTCCGGGCGTCCCTGTACGACGTCCCGCAGCGGCCGCTTACGACCTCCTTTATGGCCGGCCTGGGCGGCGAGATGGTGCCGCTCAAGGAGTTCTACTACATGGCCGAGGTCCTGGCCAAGATGATCAAGGATGGGAAGGCTAGCAAGACCGTGTACTGGGTCGGATTTGAAGCGGAGGCGTAAGCAGGCGTGAAACGTGAGACGTGAGGCGTGAAGCGAGGAGTCGGGGAACGCAGCTTACGCCGCACGATGAGCCAACGAAAGGAGCCAGCGATGGCGGTTGCCGTGAAAACTCAAAATCTTCCGTTGATCAAGAAGATCCGGAATATTCCCAAGGAAGAGTACTACGTGCCGGGGCATCGGACCTGCGCCGGCTGCGGCCCGGCCCTCCAGTACAAGCTGGTGGCGAAGGCGGCCGGCCCCAACACCGTCTTTCTCGGGCCCACGGGCTGCATGTACGTGGCCAACGCCAGCTACCTCTGCACCCCGTATGCGGTGCCCTGGATGCACACCCAGATCACCAACGGTGGGGCAGTGGCCTCGGGCGTCGAGGCGGCCTACCAGGTGTTGATCCGCAAGGGGAAGCGGGAAGGGGAACTGCCCAACGTGATCTGTATGGCCGGTGACGGGGGATCGGTGGACATCGGCCTCCAGGCCATGTCGGCCATGATGTACCGAGGCCACGATGCCCTGTTCATCTGCTATGACAACGAGGCCTACGCCAATACCGGCATCCAAACCTCACCCACCACGCCCTACGGGAGCAACACCACCTTCACCCCGCCAGGTCCCGTGATCCCCGAGGGAAAGAAGCTGTTCCCCAAGGATCCACCGCAGCTCGTCATCGGCGGCCACCCGGCGGTGAAGTACGTGGCCACGGCCTCCGTGGCCTTTCCGGTGGACCTCATGAACAAGGTCCGCAAGGCCCTGAACGTGCAGGGGCCGGCCTTCCTCCACATCCACGCCCCGTGTCCGAAGGGCTGGAAGTTCAACGAGTCCAAGACGATCGAGATCGCCAAGCTGGCGATTCAGACCGGCATGTGGAACCTGTACGAGTGGGAGAACGGCGAGTACAAGTACCAGCACAAGCCGAAGGAGTACAAGCCGGTCCGCGAGTACCTGAAGCTGCAGGGGCGCTTCGCGCACCTCTCGGAAGCGCACATCGCCAAGCAGCAGGCCTTCGTGGACGCCAAGCTGAAGGCTCCGGGGATCCCGGTGGCGATCCCGATCTCGCCGCCTCGGGCAGAGGCCTGAGCGATCGGGCGGTCAATGCGAGGCGTTCCGGCTCTCCTCCCAGGGTGAGCCGGGACGCCCGTCCCCGAATGGGAGGAGGATGTTCATGAAAAAGCAGCAGCGATCGAAGGTGTGGCAGTGGATGCTCGTAATCACCTTGGCGGTGGGCATGACCAGCCTGTGGAGCGGAATCGCCTCCGCCGCATGGCAGCCAGCGAAGCCCGTGGAATTCAACATTCCTGCCGGCTCCGGGGGCGGCGCCGATATCATGACCCGGTTCATCTCGCCGCTATTCCAGAAGGCCAAGATCACCGATCAGCCGTTCATACCGGTGAACCGGTCGGGCGGCGCCGGGGCCGAAGGTTTCCTGCACGTGAAGGGCAAGAAGGGTGACCCCTACACCCTCACTCTCACCCTGGATAACCTCTTCACCACCCCCCTTGCCACGGGCGTGCCCTTCAACTGGCGGGATCTCACTCCGATTGCTCGCCTGGCCCTCGACTGGTTCGTCCTGTGGGTCCATGCCGACAGCCCCTACAAGACGGCGCAGGAGTACTTCGACGCCGTGAAAAAGGAGCCCGGCAAGTTCAAGATGGCCGGCACCGGGACCAAGCAGGAGGACCAGATCATCACCGTGCAGCTTGAGCAGGCCTTCGGGCTGAAGTGGGCCTACGTGCCTTTCAAGGGGGGCGGGGATGTGGCCGTGAGCCTCGTCGGAAAGCATTCGGACTCCACGGTGAACAATCCCTCCGAAGCGGTCAGCCACTGGCGGGCGGGAACCCTGCGGCCGCTGGCGGTCATCGACAGCGAGCGGATCCCGCTCCCCGAGTGGGATAAAATCCCGACGCTGAAGGAGGCCACGGGGGTTGACATCAGCTACCATATGCTCCGCGGAGTCTTCGCTCCGCCCGGGATTTCGAAAGAAGTGCAGGCCGGCTACGTGGCGCTGTTCAAGAAGCTTTTCGAGAGCGATGAGTACCAGAAGTATTTGAAGGACTTCGCTCTCAAGCCCGCCTTTCTGATGGGGGACGAGTATGTCCAGTGGCTGGAGCAGAAGGAGGCGCTGACGAAGGACCTCATGGATAAAGGCGGCATGCTGAAGAAGTAGCGTCGGGACGATCCCTCCCGTTGAGATTCAAGGAGGCGGGAGCGTTCCTGAGCGGGCACGCGGGATCGGGCGCGAAGGGGGGATTGCCCGGGGTGCTCTCGGGCAAACTCCTTCGAGCCTCGGCCTGAGCAGAGCCCGATTCCAGGAGGAGGGCACGTGGCCCTCTGCGCGCGGTGGCAAGCCTAAGTGCTTTGGGTCGCAACTACGGTGACGTAATTCCCGTCGTTCACCCTGAGCGCGTCGAAGGGCGAACCCTTGATTGCCCTTCGCGTGCAGAAGCCGTTCGCGGTTCGACAAGCTCACCACGAACGGCAAAGCAGACCGAAAGATACGTCACCGCAATTATGGCCAGAAGGACTAAGGTGCTGTGCCGCGAAGGAAGAAGGCGTTCACGAGCGTTGGAGGGGAGCCTCGGGCGGACTGGCTGGTGGAGATCGGGGAGGGCGCCTGGAAGGAGAAGATGACCTCCAGACCCATGAGTCACTGGGGGAGATAATGGTTTATCCGAACGGGGAGAGGTCATGATTGCGCGAACAGCAGACAAAGTCGTGGCAGTGATTCTTATGGCCATCGGCTTGCTCGTGGCGTACGACGGGTTACGGCTGGGCGCGGGGTGGGGACTGGAGGGACCGAAGGCGGGATTCTTTCCCCTCCTGATGTCCGTCTTGGTTGTGGGGGGTTGTCTCGTCATCATCCGTCAAGCGGTGACGGGGAGGTCCTCGGTGAAGGGGGAGAAACCCTTCGTGCTCCCGGGCGGGTTGAAGCCGGTCCTCACGGTTGTCCTTCCCGCCCTTGGGATGGTCATCCTGACCGAGATCATCGGGCTATACCTCGCGGCCATGATCTACCTGGCAGCCTACATCAGGCTGGTAGGCGGGTTTCGCTGGCGAACGGTTCTTCTCGTCAGCATTCCCATCCCGCTTATCTTCTACTGGCTGTTCGACAAGATGTTCCTCATTCCCATGCCCATGGGGATGTTCGGGGCTCAGATCCTTCGATTCTGAGGGGAAAGGAGCATCTCGATGGAGATCCTCTCCAACTTGGCAATGGGCCTCCAGGTGGCGGCCGAGCCGTATAACCTCATCACGGTTGTGGTGGGACTCATCTTGGGGGTGATCATCGGCGTGCTGCCAGGCCTGGGCGGCGCCAATGGATGTGCCATCCTGATCCCCATCACCTTCGTCATGCCCCCGGTCGCCGCCGTAATCCTGCTCGCCTCCGTCTACTGGGGGTCACTCTACGGTGGCTGCATCTGCTCCATTCTCTTCAATATCCCCGGCGAGCCGTGGGCCGTTGCCAGCACCTTCGACGGGTATCCCATGGCCAAGAAGGGCCAGGCGGGTAAGGCACTGAGCGCCGCGTTCTTTGCGCACTTCGTCGGCGCCGTCTTCGGGACGATCCTCCTCACGTTCTTCGCGCCCCTGCTGGCGGCCTTCGCCCTCCGGTTCGGGCCGCCGGAGGTCTTCGCGGTCATGCTTCTCACCTTCAGCGCCTTCGTCGGCCTGGTGGGGAAATCCCCCATCAAGACGGTGGTGGCGACGGCGCTGGGA